>NZ_JBWKDW010000020.1:71205-93300 GCF_056435735.1 Streptomyces sp. NPDC043878 | reverse complement strand
GGTTCTGGGGGAGGGGGGGGGGAAACGGGTGAACTGGAGGGGGGGGGGAGGGGCGGAATGGGGGGGGGACGGAGACGGGGGGGTCCCGGGGGGCGCCCCCCCCCCCCCGGGACCTCTCGGGGCACCGCGCCCCGGATGCGTCAGCCCTTGACGAGGGCGTCGATCCGGGCCAGTTCGTCCGCGTCGAAGTCGAGGTTGCGGATGGCCTCGACGCTGTCCGCCAGCTGCTGCGGGCTGCTCGCGCCGACCAGGGCCGAGGTGACCCGGCCGCCGCGCAGCACCCAGGCCAGCGCCATCTGGGCCAGGGACTGCCCCCGGGACTTCGCCAGGTCGTCGAGGGCACGCAGCCGTCCGACCAGCTCCTCGGTGACCGCGTCGGAGTTCAGGAAGGGGCTGTCGCTCGCCGCCCGCGAACCCTCGGGGATGCCGTCGAGGTAGCGGCCCGTGAGGAGGCCCTGCTCCAGCGGCGAGTAGGCGATGGAGCCGACCTGGAGCTCGTCGAGGGCGTCCAGCAGACCGTCCTCGGGGCGCCGGTCGAGCATCGAGTAGCGCGGCTGGTGGATGAGCAGCGGAGTGCCCAGCTCGCCCAGGATGCGGGCGGCCTCGCGGGTCTGCTCCGGCGAGTAGTTGGAGACGCCGGCGTACAGCGCCTTGCCCTGCTGGACCGCCGTGTGCAGGGCACCCATCGTCTCCTCCAGGGGAGTCTCCGGGTCCGGGCGGTGCGAGTAGAAGATGTCGACGTGGTCCAAGCCCATCCGGGTCAGGCTCTGGTCCAGCGAGGACAGCAGGTACTTGCGCGAACCCCACTCCCCGTACGGGCCGGGCCACATCAGGTAGCCGGCCTTGGTGGAGATGACCAGCTCGTCGCGGTACGGCGCGAAGTCGGCTCTGAGGGCCTCGCCCAGCGCGGACTCCGCGGCACCGGGCGGCGGCCCGTAGTTGTTGGCCAGGTCGAAGTGGGTGACACCGAGATCGAAGGCGCGGCGCAGGATGGCGCGCTGCGTCTCGACCGGGCGGTCCGGGCCGAAGTTGTGCCACAGGCCGAGCGACAGCGCGGGGAGCTTCAGGCCGCTGCGTCCGGTGCGCCGGTAGGGCATGTCCGCGTAACGGTCGGGGTGTGCGGTGTACAACGCGACTCCAGGGGGTTGGCACGGGTGCGGCCTCCCGGGAGACCCAGGACGCCGGTCCCATTCTTCGGCGACCGGGCGGCAGCGGTCCAACAGGAGAATCCGATGGAATTCAGCGGATAGGCTTCTCAATCATGGAACTGCGCCATCTCCAGCACTTCGTCGCGGTCGCCGAGGACCGGCACTTCACCCGGGCCGCCGAACGGCTCAGGGTGTCCCAGTCCGGCCTGTCGGCCTCGGTCCGGGCCCTGGAGCGGGAGCTGCAGACCCCGCTGTTCGTGCGCACCACCCGCCGGGTGACGCTCACGGAGGCCGGGCGGGCGCTGCTGGGCGAGGCCGAACGCATCCTGGCACAGGTGCGGGCGGCCCACGAGGCCGTCGCCGCGGTGCAGGGCGTGCTGCGCGGCACCCTCGCGGTGGGCACCGAGCAGTGCATCGCGGGCGTCCCCGTGGCGAAGTTGCTGGCCGCGTTCCGGCGCCGCCATCCGGACGTGGAGATCCGGCTGCGGCAGGCGGGCTCGGGCGCGCTGGCGGAGGAGGTCGCGGCCGGCCGTCTCGACCTGGCGTTCGCGGTGCGCACCCCCTCGGACGGCGACCAGCTGTGTTCCGTACCGCTGACCAGTGAACCGATGACCGTGCTGTGCCATCCCTCCCACCGGCTGGCGACCGCGGGCGCGGCCGTCGCTCCGGAGGACCTGGGCGACGAGGTCTTTGTCGACTTCCACCACGACTGGGGGCCGCGCCGCACGACCGACGCCGCGTTCGCCGCCGCGGGCGTACAGCGCACCGTCACGCTGGAGGTCAACGACGTGCACGGGCTGCTGGACCTGGTGGACGAGGACCTCGGCATCGCCGTCGTGCCGGCGCACTTCCGGCACAAGCGCGCCTCCCTCGCGGCCGTCCCGCTCAAGGGCACCGGCGACGCGGCCTACGAGACGGTGGCGCTGCTGCCGCCCCCGCAGACGACCAGCCCGGCCGCCCGGGCCCTGATGGAACTGCTGGAGACCGGGGGCCTGACGGCGTCCCAGGACGGGTCCCATCCCTCCTGAACCCGGGCGGGCCGCCCGCGGGTTGCCGCGGGAGCCGGATTCCGGACGCATGACGGAGCGCGATGCGCGATGGTGGACGTATGCATGCAAAGGACGTCCTCATCGACGGATACAACCGCATCAGGGAAGAGGTCCACGCCGCCGTCGACGGCCTGCCCGCGGAGGTGCTCAACGCCCGGCCCGCGCCGGACGCCAACTCCATGGCCTGGCTGGTCTGGCATCTCACCCGGGTTCAGGACGACCATGTCGCGGACGTCGCCGGACTCGACCAGGTGTGGCTGTCACAGGACTGGGAGAAGCGCTTCGGGCTCGACCTGCCGCGCAGGGCCACCGGTTACGGGCACAGCGCCGGGCAGGTCGCGAAGGTGCGGGTCGACTCCGGGGACCTGCTGACCGGCTACCACGACGCCGTGCACGCACAGAGCGTGACGTTCCTGCGCGGGCTGGGCACCGAGGACCTGGACCGGGTCGTGGACGAGCGCTGGGAGCCGCCGGTCACTCTGGGCGTCCGGCTGGTGAGCGTCCTGTCCGACGATCTCCAGCACATCGGACAGGCCGCCTACCTGCGGGGACTGCTTCAGAGCGCTGCCTCGTAGGCCGGCCGGACGACGTCTCGGATGAGTGCCTCGCGCTCCTCGAACGGGACGAAGGCGCTCTTCAGCGCGTTCACCGTGACCGTGCGCAGGTCCTCGACCGTCCAGCCCGCCTCCTGCACCAGCAGGGACATCTCGCGGGTCATCGTCGTGCCCGACACCAGCCGGTTGTCGGTGTTGAGGGTGACCCGGAAACCCAGGTCCTTCAGAGCCGTGATGGGATGCTCGGCGATCGAGGTGGCCGCGCCGGTCTGGAGGTTGGAGGTCGGGCACATCTCCAGGGCGATCCGGCGGTCGCGGACCCAGCCGGCGAGGCGGCCGAGCTTGCCCTCCACGATGTCTTCGGTGATCCGCACGCCGTGCCCGATGCGCTGGGCGCCGCACACCTGGAGCGCCTGGTGGATGCTGGGCAGTCCGTGCGCCTCGCCCGCGTGGATGGTGAACGGGACGTTCTCGCGCCGCAGGTGTTCGAAGGCGGCGAGGTGGTCGGCGGGCGGGAAGCCGTCCTCGGCGCCCGCGATGTCGAAGCCGACGACCCCGCCGTCCCGGAAGGCCACCGCGAGGTCCGCGATCTCGCGGGTGCGGTCGAACATGCGCATGCCGCACAGCAGGGTGCCCACGCGGACCGGGGTGCCTGCGGCGGCCGCCCGGGCCATGCCCGCGGCGAGTCCCTCCTGGACGGTCTCGACGACCTCGGGCAGCGTCAGCCCGCCCTTCAGCATCAACTCGGGGGCGTAGCGCACCTCCCCGTAGACCACGCCGTCGGCGGCGAGGTCGAGCACGTACTCCTCGGCCGTGCGCAGCAGGCCCTCGCGGGACTGGAGCACGGCGAGGGTGTGCTCGAAGGTCGCTATGTAGCGCACCAGGTCACCGGAACCGGCGGCCTCGACGTACCAGGCGGCCAGGGCTTCGGGGTCGGTCGTGGGCAGCGGGTGGCCGGCCGACCCGGCGAGTTCCACCACCGTGGCGGGGCGCAGGCCGCCGTCGAGGTGGTCGTGCAGGACGGCCTTGGGCAGCCGGCGAAGGGTCTCGGTGTCGACACGGGGCGCGGTCATGTGCGTGTTCCTCGGCAGGTGGGTCTCAGTCGGTGGCGGGCTGGAGCAGGTCCCAGCGGTTTCCGTACAGGTCCTGGAAGACGGCGACCGAGCCGTACGGCTCGTGGCGGGGCTCCTCCAGGAAGGTCACGCCCGCGGCGAGCATCCGGGCGTGGTCGCGGGCGAAGTCGTCGGTGTGCAGGAAGAACCCGACCCGGCCGCCCGTCTGGTCGCCGACGCGGCCGCGCTGGGCCTCGTCCCTGGCGCGGGCGAGCAGTAGGTCGGTGCCCTGGTCCCCGGCGCCCGGCCGGACGACCACCCAGCGGGAGCCGTCGGGGCGGGCGGTGTCCTCGACGAGCCGGAAACCGAGGGCCTCGGTGTAGAAGCGGATCGCCTCGTCGTAGTCGTCGACCACGAGCGCGACCAGCGCGATACGTCTCATCGGGGCCTCTCCGGAGTGGGGATCGACCGGAGACGTTATACGTAAAACCTCCGGGTCGCCAGTCGCCCTCGTCCTGGAGCGGAAAGGGGGCGCCCCGAGTCGCCGTCCGCCGCCGTCGCGGAGGCGGAGACGGCGGCACCCCGAGTCGCCGGCCACCCCCGCCCCGGAGGCGGAAACGACGACGCCCGTCCACCGTGCCCGTCCACCGTGTCCGGCCCGAGCAGGTGCGGTGGACGGGCGGGCCGCCGGGCGGACTCAGCAGTAGAGGTTGCCGCCCGGTGCCGTGGCGAGGATCTGCGCGAACCGCTGGTAGGCGTCCACGCGGCTCTGCACCTGCGCCGGGTTCTTGCCGTCGCACTCCAGGGAGCCGTTGACGGAGCGGATGGTCTGCCCGAAGCCGGCGCCGTTGACCATGGCGTTGTGCGGGGTCATGCTGCCGGGCCCGGTCTGGGTGTTCCAGTACCACAGGGCGGTCTTCCAGGCCACGGCGGAGTCGTTCTGCACGAGCCAGGGGTTGTTGAGCAGGTCGATGCCGAGCGCGTCGCCCGCGGCCTTGTAGTTGAAGTTCCAGCTGAGCTGGATGGGCCCGCGTCCGTAGTAGGCGGACTGGCCGGCCGGGCAGCCGTACGACTGGCTCCAGTCGCAGTAGTGGGGGTAGTTGGCGGTGTTCTGCTCGACGACGTACACCAGGCCGCCGGTCTCGTGGCCGACGTTGGCGAGGAAGGCCGCGGCCTCCTGCCGCTTGACCGTGTCGCTGCCGGTCCTGGCGAAGCCCGGGTACGCGCCGAGCGCGGCGGTGAGGCCGCTGTAGGAGTAGAAGGAGTTCCGGTTCGGGAACATCTGGTTGAACTGGGCCTCGCTCACCACGAAGCTGCCGGACGGGTTGCCCGAGCCGGTGTCGCAGGCATAGGGATCCCAGTACCAGGTGCTGATGGTCGGGTCGTAGCCCGGGTTGTCGTGCTCGGCGATGTAGGCCTTGCCGTCGGTGTAGCGCACGATGTCGCCGGTCGCGTAGGACCGGCCGGCCGTCCAGGCGGGATAGCTCGAACAGGCGGCGGCGGAAGCGGGTGCGGCGGGCAGCAGCACGGGCACGGCGCTGCCGAGGACGAGTGCGGTGACCACGGCGGAGATGCGGCGCCTCGACACAGGGACAACTCCTCTGCGGAGCACGGCCGCACCCGGACGAGGGCAGGGCGGAGCCGGACCCCGAACGCGCGTGCCGGTGCGACCCGGCACGGCGTGGGCGCGGCCGTGGTGGGGGGTGGGAGCCATACTCAACCGCCTTGGTCTGTACCAGTCAAGGGTCCAGACCAGTCAACTCCCGTTCGCCACCGCACATATCGGTGCCCACGTCACCCGGCCGGACTCAGCGGCTTCTCCAGCACCGCCTTGCGGTGGCTGAACGTCTCGATCGAGTAGCGCCCGTGGTAGCTGCCGGTGCCGCTCTCACCCACGCCGCCGAACGGCAGGTCGGAGACGGTGAGATGGGCGAGCGGGAGGCCGTGGCCGAGTCCGCCCGAGGACGTCTCGGCGGCGATGCGCCCTCGGGTGTCGGCGGATTCGCTGAAGACGTACAGGGCGAGCGGCTTGTCGCGGTCGTTGATGAAGTCGATCGCCTCGTCCAGACCCGGCACCGTGACGATCGGCAGGACGGGACCGAAGATCTCCTCCCGCATGACCGGCGAGCCGGGATCGACGTCGGCCAGGACGGTGGGCGCGAGGTACTTCGACGCGCGGTCACCGGTGCCGCCCACGACGACACGGCCCGAGTCGAGCAGGCCCGAAAGCCGGTCGAAGTGCCGTTCGTTGACGATACGGCCGTACTCGGCGGAGGCCGACGGGTCGGCGCCGTACAGCGTCTCGACGGCGCGGGCCAGCGCGGGCTCCAGGGCTGCGGCGGTCTCCGGGTCGGTCAGGACGTAGTCGGGGGCGACGCAGGTCTGCCCCGCGTTGAGGAACTTGCCGCTCGCGAGCCGGGCCGCGACGACCTCCAGGTCGGTGCCGCGGTCGACGAACGCCGGGGACTTGCCGCCCAGTTCGAGGGTGACCGGCGTGAGGTGCTCCGCGGCGGCCCGCATGACGATCCGGCCGACCGTGCCGTTGCCGGTGTAGAAGATGTGGTCGAAGCGCTCGGCCAGCAGGGCGGTGGTCTCCGGGACGCCGCCCTCCACGACGGCGACCGCGTCGGTGTCGAGGTATGCGGGCAGCAGCCGCGCGAGGGCGGCGGACGTGGCGGGCGCCAGCTCGCTCGGCTTGGCGACCACCGCGTTGCCCGCGGCCAGCGCGCCGACCACGGGTGCGAGCAGGAGCTGCGCCGGGTAGTTCCAGGGCGCGATGACGAGGACGACGCCGAGCGGGTCGTACTGCGTCCAGGCCGAGGCGTCGGCTCCCAGATGGGCGGGGACGGGGGCCGGTTCGGGGCGCAGCCAGCCGGTGAGGTGGTCGAGGGTGTGGTCGATCTCGCGGACCGTGAAGTCGATCTCGGTGCGGTGCGCCTCGGTGGAGCTCTTGCCCAGGTCGGCGTGGAGGGCCGCGGCCAGGTCGGGACCGTTGTCGGTGAGCATCTCGCGCAGGCGGCGCAGCTGGGCCGTGCGCCACTCCAGGGGCTTGGTGCGGCCGGTGCGGAAGGTGGCGCGCAGTCGGGCCACGGTGGCGGCGGGCTGCTCGGAAATGGGCTGGTTCACGGTGCCTCGCTGGTGATGCGCGTGCCCTGCGGGACGCGGCGCGGTAGGGGTCGGTTCGTTGGGTCGCCGGTTCGTCCGCCGGCCGGCCGGGTGGCTCGTGTGCCGGTCCGCCGTCCATCGGATGTATATACCAACCTTTCACCTGCCCGAGTAAATTCCACAGGCAGGTGGACGACTTTGTGTGTCCGGCCCGTCACACGGCGCTCAGCGTCTCAGGTGCCGGGGCCGCCCCTCCAGCCAGGCCCGTTCGGCGGGACTCTCGCTGAGCGCGCGGGCCCTGTCGTACGCCTCCGCGGCCTCCGTGTCACGGCCGAGCCGGCGCAACAGGTCGGCACGGACCGCGTGGAAGACGTGGTAGCCGTCGAGGTCCAGCCCGTCGACGAGGGCGAGGGCCCGGCGCGGACCGTCCACCTCCGCGACGGCCACCGCCCGGTTCAGGGCGACGACCGGAGTCGGGGCGATCGCCGTCAGCTGGTCGTACAGGCGCAGGATCTGTCCCCAGTCGGTGGCCGCGCCACTCGGCGCGTCGCTGTGGACGGCCTGGATCGCCGCCTGGATCTGGTACGGCCCCGGCCGGTTGCGGCGCAGACAACGGCGGACCAGGTCCTGCCCCTCGGCGATCAGGTCCCGGTCCCAGCGGCCGCGGTCCTGCTCGGGCAGCGGGACGAGCACGCCCCACCCGTCGAGCCGGGCAGGCCGGCGCGACTCGACGAGGAGCATCAGCGCCAGCAGGCCGGCCGCCTCGGGCTCGTCCGGCATCAGCCCGGTGAGCAGGCGGCCCAGGCGCACGGCCTCGGCGCACAGGGCGGCGTCGCCGGTGTACCCCTCGTTGAAGATCAGGTAGACGACGGCGAGGACTCCGTTGAGCCGGTCGGGCAGGTCGGCGTCGCGGGGCACCCGGTACGGGATGCGCGCGTCACGGATCTTCGCCTTGGCGCGGACCAGACGCTGCGCCATGGTCGGCTCGGGCACCAGTAAGGCGCGGGCGATCCGCTGCGTGCTCAGGCCGCCCAGCAGCCGCAGGGTCAGCGCGATCCGCGCCTGCTCGGCGAGCGCGGGATGGCAGCAGGTGAACAGGAGCCGGAGCCGGTCGTCGCGCACGGGGCCCTCCTCCGTGGGCGGGTCGGGGGCGTACAGGCGGGCGGCCTCGGCGTGCCGGGCGTCCCGGGAGGACTCGCGGCGCAGCCGGTCGATCGCCCGGTTCCGGGCGGTGCTGATGATCCAGCCCGCCGGGCTCGGGGGCGGCCCGGTCTCGGGCCAGCGCCGTACGGCCGTGGTGAAGGCGTCCTGGACGGCCTCCTCGGCGAGGTCGATGTCGCCGAGGAAGCGGACGAGGACGGCGACCGCGCGGCCGTACTCCGCGCGGAAGACGGCCTCGACGTCCAGCGGCATCAGACCTCGCCCATGAACGGGCGCACCTCGACGGGCAGGGTCGTCGCCCAGGTCGCCCTGCGGCCCCACGCCAGTGCCGCGTCCAGGTCGGGGGCCTTGATCAGGCAGATCCCGCCGAGGTACTCCTTGCCCTCCGCGTAGGGCCCGTCGGTGACGAGGACGTCGCCGTCCTTGGGGCGCAGCACGGTGGCCGTCTCCGGTCCGTGCAGTCCGCCGGCGAAGACCCAGGCCCCGGCCTCCTGGAGCTCCTGGTGGAAGGTCTCGAGGTTGCGGTTGATCTCCGCGAGGCCCTCGGCCGACGGCGGCTCGCCCCCGCTGGGGGTGATCACGCTGAGCAGGTAGTGCTTCATGACGTCCTCCGTGGTGTCGCGATCCCGTTGTCTCACCTCCTACACGAACGGCACGGCCCCGGATCGACACCGGCCCCCGCGACACCGGAAGAATCTTCCCCATGACCGCACCGCACGCCCCGCACCCGCTCGTCGTCCGAGCCCGCCGCCTCGCGGACGACCTGCTCGTCCCGCACGCCGAACAGGTCGACCGGACGGAGGTGCCCGCGAGCCATCTCGCCGAGATCAGGCGGTCGGGTCTGCTCGGGGTGAGCGCGCCGAAGGAGTACGGCGGGTCGGCGGCGCCGGCCGCGGTGGCGCGCGAGACGGCGGAGATCCTGGCGGGCGCCTGCTGCTCGACGTGGTTCGTGCAGACCCAGCACCACACGCCCGTGCTGACCCTGGCGAAGAGCGGGAGCCCGGCGCGGAGGCGGCTGCTGGGCCCGCTGGCCCGCGGCGAACTGCTGTCCGGCGTGGCCTACGCCCACCTCCGGGCGTATCCGCGGACGCCGGTCCGGGTGACCCGGGAGCGCGGCGGCCGGCGCTTCGAGGGAACGGTGCCCTGGTACACCGGGTGGGGGCTCAACGACGTGCTGTTGCTGGCCGGGGTCACCGAGTCGGACGAGGTCCTGTTCGCCTTCGCCGAGGCGCGGGAGCAGCCGGGGCTGCGGGCGTCGGAGCCGATGCGGCTGGCCGCGCTCGGGGCCGCCCGCACGGTGTCCCTCGACCTGGACGGCCTGTGGCTGCCCGAGGAGGCGGTGGTGCTCCGGACGCCGTACGAGGAGTGGGCGGCGGCGGACCGCGCCAGGACGGTGAACGCGAGCCCGGCGGTGTTCGGGATCACCGAGGCGGCGCTCGCCCTGGTGGATCAGGACACGGCGTCCCCGCTGCGCGAGCGGCTCGCGGAGATCCGCGGGCGGGCCTACGCCCTGGCCGACCTGCCGGCCCCGCAGGAGCGCACGGCGGACCGGCTCGCCCTGCGGACACGGGCGTTCGAGCTGATGCGCGCGGCCACCAGCGCGGCGGTGGTGACCGGCGGCGGCCGCTCCCTCGCCCTCACCAGCACCCCCCAACGCCTGGCGAGGGAGGCCCTGTTCCTCCTGGTCCAGGGCCAGACCCCGGAATCCCGCCGAGCCCACCTCGACGCCCTGGCCTCCGGGTTTCGCTAGCCGGGGCGGGGTCGGTTCTCAGCTCGCGAACGGGGTCTGGGCCGTGGGGGTCGGCTCCGCGTGGAAGGGGTGCTTCCAGACTCCCTGGGCGGCCAGGCGGGGCAGGACGCCCTCTCCGAACCAGTACGCCTCCTCCAGGTGCGGATAGCCGGACAGGACGAACTCCTCGATGCCGAGGGCGGCGTACTCCCTGATCCGTTCGGCGACCTCGTCGTGGCTGCCGACCAGCGCGGTGCCCGCGCCACCGCGCACCAGCCCGATGCCGGCCCAGAGGTTGGGGTGGATCTCCAGGCCGTCGCGGCTGCCGCCGCCGTGCAGGGCGAGCATCCGCCGCTGGCCCTCGGACTCGCTGCGGGCGAGCCCGGCCTGGACGGAGCGCACGGTCTGCGGGTCGAAGCCCGCCAGCAGCCGGTTCGCCTCGGCCCACGCCTCCTCGGACGTGTCGCGGGTGATCACGTGCAGGCGGATGCCGAACCTCAGGGTGCGTCCCTGCCGCGCCGCGAGCCCCCGCACCCAGGCGATCTTCTCGGCGACCTGCGCGGGCGGTTCGCCCCAGGTGAGGTACACGTCGACGTACTGCGCCGCGACCTCCCCGGCGATCGGCGAGGAGCCCCCGAAGTACACCTCGGGCACCGGGTCGGGCAGCCGGGCCAGTTTCGCGTCCTCGACCTGGAGGTGCTCGCCCTTGAGGTCGACGGTCTTGCCCTCCCACAGCGACCTGACGACGTCGAGGAACTCGCCGGTCCTGCGGTAGCGGGCGTCCTTGTCGAGGAAGTCGCCGTAGGCGCGCTGTTCGTGGCTCTCGCCGCCGGTGACGACGTTGAGCAGGAGCCGGCCACCGGTCTGCCGCTGGAAGGTGGAGGCCATCTGCGCGGCGAGCGTCGGCGAGACGAAGCCGGGGCGGAAGGCGACCAGGAACTTCAGGCGCTCGGTGTTCTGGCTGACCATCGCGGTGGTCAGCCACGCGTCCTCGCACCAGGCGCCGGTCGGTGTGAGCGCGCCCACGAAGCCCAACTCCTCGGCGGCGCGGGCGATCTGGCTCAGATAGGCGACCGTCGGCGGCCGGTCCCGTCCGGAGGCGGTGGCCGGAGTGCCGTGGCCGCCGCCGACGACGTGACGGCTGTCGCCGTTGGTGGGCAGGAACCAGTGGAAGGTGAGGGACACGGGGGTCTCCGATCGGGATGTCCGCGGGACCGCGGCCTGGTGCCGCGGCGGGCTCTGGAGGAGGCCGTGGCGGGGTGGTCTCGTGCCGTTCAGCACGTACCGGCCGCTGTGCCGGATCGTTCAGCGGGACGGTGACCGCGAGCGGCCTGGGCGCGTGCGCAGGTCCGTCTCCTCGCGCGGGAACCGGCGTTCGGCGGCCCGTTCGCCTCGCGTCCGGCGGCTCCGGCGCGGGACCGGCCGGTCCCTCGGGTGGTGACCGCGAAGGCTTCCGCGTCGTAGGCGATCACCTGCGCGGACACGGCGGTCAGCCCGCGGCGGCCAGCACCGGGGTGCGGCCGAGGGCGGTCGAGAACTGGTCGACCACCTGGCTGAGCGCCTCGCCCGCGCCGGCGGCGACGGTGAGGGTGCCGTCCGGGTGCACGGTGATGTCCTTGTCGAGGGTGAACCAGCCCTGCACGATGTGGGCCGCGCCCATGGAGCTGAGGACCGGCCGGAGCGCGTAGTCGATGGCGAGGACATGGGCCGTGGACCCGCCGGTGGCGAGCGGCAGCACGGTCTTGCCGGTGAGGGCGTACTGCGGGAGCAGGTCCAGGAGGGCTTTGAGGACACCGGAGTACGACGCCTTGTACACGGGTGTCCCCACGACGACCCCGTCGGCCCGCGCGAACAGCTCGGTGGCCTCGACGATCGCCGGGTGCCGGAAGTCCGCGCCGAGCAGGGCCTCGGCGGGGATGGCGCGCACGTCGAGCGGGATCACCTCGTGGCCCTGGGCGCTCAGGCGCCGGTCCAGGTGGCGCAGCAGACGGTTGGTGCGGGAGGAGGCGGAGGGGCTGCCGGAGACGGACAGGACGGTGGCCATGGGCCCTCTTTCGGGAAGGAGGGGCGCCTGTGTGCGACGGACGCCCCCGTGAGGTCGGTCAGGAGTACCAGGTGGGTCCGGGCAGTTCGCCCTCCGGCTCCCGGCGGCCGGCCTCGCGGCGCTTGTGGGCGACGCGGTCGTGCGGCGTGTGGGTGCGGGCATCGCGCGACAACCGGTCGAGGCCCCCGGCGAATTTCAGGAACGCCGAATGCGAGGGGCGCGGCCCGTCGTTCCATGGGCGCGACCCGTCGCGGAATTCGGGCGGTGTCGGTGCCGGGGAAGCGCGGCGCGCGGCCGTCCGGGGACAGTGCGGTGTGGCGCGGCAGAGGTGCGGCGGACCGGCGGGATCAGGCCGCGGGACAACAGAAGGAGCTGGAGACGCGCGCGAGGTCGACATGCCGTCGCCGCGTGAGGTCCAGTCGCATCTTCATGTCCACGATCGTGGCAGTCGCCCGTCCGGGCAGTCAAGGAAATCCCGACCGGTCTCGTATCGCGGACCAGTGGGTTTCACGAAGGGGTGACAGGAAAACGCCTGAACGGGCGTGATCGGAAAGCGGTTCCGTCGCCGTGCGGACGCAACAGCCGGAACAGCCGGCCGCGGTCACCCGGCTCGGTTCGCCGCGCGGGGCCGCGCCGGACGTGAGTGCGCCCACCTGCCGGCCGACAGCCGGGGACCCGGCCCGGGGCTGCTGGTGCTCCAGCGGCGCGGGGCCGGGTCCGTGTCCGGGCGGCGCAGGGCCCGACGAGGTGTTCGTGCGGCGGGCGCGAGACCTGGGCGGCACCCCGGGCGGGGGACGCGCCGTCCGGCACGACGGTCGCGGTCAGTCGTCCTCGCGCGCCGGGACCACCACGAGGAAGGCGTCCGACTTCAGGTCCATCACGACCGTGGCGGGCTGACCCTCCGCACGGCGCTGCGCCGCGCACTCCTCCGCGGGCCACGATCCGCGGGGACTTCCTGCAGGAAAACGCTCCAACACCTTCGCGCCCATCACGTCACGCACCTCCAGAGATGGCCCTCAACCTTCAACTCCCGTACATTCCGCTTGCCCCGGATCGGCAGGGGCATACCCGGACCCTCCGAACTCGGTACGTGTGCGCCGACCGGCCGTCAGAGCGCCTCCGACGGCTGATCGTTGCGGGCGGGTCAGGACGACGCGGAGGTGAGGCCACGACTCCGGTCGGGGTCCTGCGGCGGCTCCGGTGTCCGGCTGAGCCGTCCCGGCCGCCCGGCCCGGGGGCCGATGTCCCGCGCCGGCGCGGGCTGCTCCCGCTCGTCCGCTGTCGCCACGCGATCAGCCTATGGAAAGCCCCGCATCCGGTTCGGCCCGCACCGCGGAAGGAATCATGGAGGAACCCACCGAGCGAGGAGCCGAAGCCCCATGAACACGCACGACTCCCCGTCGGCCGGGACCGCCCGGCGCTGCCTGGTCACCGGCGCGACGGGATACATCGGGGGCCGGCTGGTGCCGGAACTCCTCGCCGCGGGCCACCGGGTGCGCTGTCTGGCCCGCTCCCCCGGCCGGCTGCGCGACCATCCCTGGGCGGGCGAGGCGGAGGTGGTGCGCGGCGACGTCACCGACGCCTCGTCGCTGGCCGAGGCCATGCGGGACATCGACGTCGCCTACTACCTGGTGCACGCCCTGGGGACCGGCTCGGACTTCGAGGAGACCGACCGCAGGGCGGCACGCGTCTTCGGCGAGCAGGCCCGGGCGGCCGGCGTACGGCGGATCGTCTACCTCGGCGGCCTCACCCCCGCGGGTGTGCCCGAGCACGAACTCTCACCGCATCTGCGGTCGCGGGCCGAGGTCGGCCGCATCCTGCTGGACTCCGGCGTGCCCACCGTGGTACTGCGGGCGGCCGTCATCATCGGGTCGGGCTCCGTCTCCTTCGAGATGCTGCGCTACCTCACCGAACGCCTCCCCGTGATGGTCACCCCCAGCTGGGTGCACACCCGGATCCAGCCCATCGCCGTACGGGATGTGCTGCGCCTGCTGCTCGGCAGTGCCCTGCTGCCCGACGAGGTCAGCCGCGCCTTCGACGTCGGCGGGCCGGACATCCTGACCTACCGGGAGATGATGGTCCGCTACGCGGCGGTCGCCGGCCTGCCCCGCCGCCTCATCCTGCCCGTCCCGGTGCTCAGCCCCGGCCTGTCCAGCCACTGGGTCGGCCTGGTGACACCCGTACCGGCCTCCCTCGCCCGGCCGCTCACCGAGTCCCTGCGCCACGAGGTGGTCTGCACCGAACACGACATCACGCGACATCTGCCCGATCCGCCCGGACACCCGATCGCCTTCGACGAAGCGGTCCGGCTCGCCCTGCGGCGGGTGCGCGAGGCACGGGTGACCACCCGCTGGTCGTCCGCGTCGGTGCCCGGCGCGCCGAGCGACCCGCTGCCCACCGACCCGGACTGGGCGGGCGGCAGCCTCTACACGGACTCCCGCGAACTCGTCGTGGACGCCCCGCGCGACGCGCTGTGGCGGGTGATCGAGGGCATCGGCGGCGAGAACGGCTGGTACTCCTTCCCGCTCGCCTGGGCGGTGCGCGGCTGGCTGGACCGGCTGGTCGGCGGAGTCGGCCTGCGGCGCGGCCGCCGGGACGCGGCACACCTGCGCGTCGGCGACGCGCTGGACTTCTGGCGGGTGGAGGAGATCGAATCCGGGCGTCTGCTCCGGCTGCGGGCGGAGATGCGGCTGCCCGGGCTGGGCTGGCTGGAGATGCGCGCCGACACCGACGAGGACGGCCGCACCCGCTACCGGCAGCGCGCCCTCTTCCACCCGCACGGACTGCTGGGCCACGCCTACTGGCGGAGCGTGTCCCCCTTTCACGCGGCGGTGTTCGGCGGCATGGCCCGCAACATCGCGAAGGCCGCCGGGAAGGCGCCGGTCACCCGACGGAGGGAACGCGCGCCCTTCCGCTGACTCCGCGCATCCGCGGGCCCGCCGGAGCCGGAACCAGACACAGCCCACCCGCTTCCTCTCCCCGGAGCCCGCGCCATGAACGTCTCGGTCGTCCTGTTCACCGCCGACCTGCGGCTGAACGACCATCCACCGCTGCGGGCGGCGAGCGACGGCTCCCGCCAGGTGGTGCCGCTCTTCGTGCGCGACCCCGCCGTGGACGGCGCCGGCTTCGCCGCGCCCAACCGGCTGGCCTTCCTCGCCGACTGTCTGCGCGACCTCGACGCGGGGCTGCGCGACCGGGGCGGCCGGCTCGTCGTCCGCTCCGGCGACGTCGTCGAGCAGGTGTGCGAGGTGGCCGCCGAGGCCGACGCCGACGAGGTGCACATGGCGGCCGACGTCAGCGGCCACGCCCACCGCCGCGAGGTACGGCTGCGGCACGCCCTGGAGCGGGAGGGGCGGCGGCTGCACGTCCACGAGACGGTGACCACGGCGGTGACGCCGGGAGCCCTGACCCCCGCCTCCTCGGACCACTTCGCCGTCTTCACCCCGTACTACCGCCAGTGGTCGCAGCAGAGGCTGCGTGACGTCCTCGGCGCGCCGCGTGCCGTTCGCGTACCGGAGGGCGTGGCCTCCGGCCGACTCCCCTCCCGAGAGGGGCTGTCGGTGCTGTCGCCGGGACTGGCCGCGGGCGGTGAGGTGGCGGGCCGCAAGCGGCTGACGAGGTGGCTGCGCAGCGGTGTCGCCGCGTACGAGGACCGGCACGACGACCTGGCCCGCGACGCCACCTCGCATCTGTCGCCGCACCTGCACTTCGGGACCCTCTCCGCCGTCGAACTCGTCCACCGGGCGCGCGGCGTGGGCGGCCCGGGCGCCGAGGCGTTCGTCCGGCAGCTCGCGTGGCGCGACTTCCACCGGCAGGTACTGGCCGCGCGGACGGAAGCGGCCGGCGCCGACTACCGCACCAAACACGACCGCTGGCGCTCCGAGCGCGCCGCACGCGAGGACGTCGAGGCGTGGAAGGAGGGCCGCACCGGATATCCGGTGGTCGACGCGGCGATGCGTCAGCTGCGCCACGAGGGCTGGATGCACAACCGCGGCCGGCTGCTGACCGCGAGCTTCCTCACCAAGACGCTGTACGTCGACTGGCGGGTGGGCGCACGGCACTTCCTCAGCCTGCTGGTCGACGGTGACATCGCGAACAACCAGCTGAACTGGCAGTGGATGGCCGGCACCGGCACGGACAGCCGCCCCAACCGCGTCCTCAACCCCGTGACCCAGGCCAGGCGGTACGACCCCGACGGGGCGTACGTGCGCCGCTGGGTCCCCGAACTCGCCTCGCTGAGCGCTCCGTTGATCCACGAGCCGTGGAGACTGACGGGACTGGACCGCGCGGCGATCGACTACCCCGACCCGATCGTCGAACTGTCGGAAGGTCTCGCCCGCTTCCGCCGGGGCCGCGACCGCGACTGATGCGGCCGCTGGGGGGCGACTCCGCGCCGCCGGTGGGATCGACCGGCCCGTGGGGTCGACCGGCCCGTGGCGTCGACCGTGGGATCGACCGGCCCGTGGGATCGACCGGCCCGTGGCGTCGACCGGCCCATGGGATCGACCGGCCGTGGGGTGACGGGAAACAGCCGGCCGGCCGCGGCGCTCAGCGTCCCAGGTCCCGGAGGATCTCGCGGGCGGCGCGGGCTCCGGAGGCGAGGGCCCCCTGCACCGAGCCGGTGGCCCGGTGGTCGCCGCACACGTAGCGGTTCGGGCCGAACCGGCTGGTGCGGCTGAGGGGTTGGGGCGGCGCCATCGCCGGCAGGGCGGCGTCGATCGTCCGGACGGTCAGCAGGTCCCAGCCGCCGGTGTCGGTGCCGTACACCTCGCCGAGCGCGGCGCGCACACCGGTCTCCCGGCCCGCGGTGTCCTCGCCCAGGACGGACGTGGCGACGAGCGCGGAACCGGGCGGGGCGTATCCGGGGGCGACGTCGCTGACGACACAGGTGTTGAGGAAGCGGCGCCGGGGCTCCACCAGCAGGGTCGGCTCACCGAGCGGGGAGCGCGGCGCGACGTGGTAGTACGTCGTCACGACGCGGTAGGGCGGCAGTTCGAGGCCGGGCAGCAGCGCGGCCGCCGGGCCGGGCCCGGTGGCCACCACCACGGCCCGGGCGGGCACTTCGCCGCTCGCGGCGGTGAGCGCACCGGTGTCGGTGAGGGTCTCGACCGGGGTCTCCAGCCGTACGGCGTCCGCGGGCAGACCGGCCGCCAGGGCGCGGGGGACGGCGCCGATGCCGGTGTCGGGCAGGCACAGGGTGCCGCGCAGCATGGTGCGCCACACCAGGTGGAAGAACCGGCTCGACGTCTCCAGGCCGTCCTCCAGGAACACGCCGGACAGGAAGGGCCTGAAGAAGCACTCCACGAAGTCGTCGGAGAAGCCGGCGGCGGCCAGTGCCGTCCGCGTCGTACGGTCCTCGGAGCGCTTGACGAACCGGGCCGGGGCCAGCATGTCCCGGGCCGACAGGGCACCGAGGGCCAGCAGGTCGCGCGGGCCCGCGAGCCGGCCCGGCAGCAGGTCGGGCAGCGTCCGGGGGCGGCGGCTGGGATCGGTGAAGCGCAGCGTCTCCTGCCCGGTGTGGATGAGGACGCCCGGTGTGAAGGGCCGCAGCCTCAGTTCGCGCAGGGAGAGCCGGCGGCGGACCTGCGGGTAGGCGGTGTTGAAGACCTGGAAACCGCGGTCCACCACGAACCCGTCGACGCGGTCCGCACGCATCCGGCCGCCGACCTCGTCGGACGCCTCCAGGACGCGCACGCCGAGGCCGGCCGCGCACAGGTCCCGGGCGCAGGCCAGTCCGGCCACTCCCGCTCCGATCACCAGGACGTCGGGGGTGTCGCGGGTCATGGGCACGGCGACCGTCCTCGTGGTCTCGGGCCGTCCGGCGCGACCGGACGGCGACGGCCGTGCCCCTCGGCACGGGCCTCTCACCCCCGCTTCCCGAACCGACGGTCGCACGGATGCGGACCGGCCGCGAGTTCGCCGCTGCGGCCGCAGCGGCAGGGCCGGGCTCCGCCCCGGTCCCGGGTGCATCAGCGTGGCACGGCGGGACGCTCGGTGCCGTACGCGGCGCACAGCAGGTCGAGGGCGTCGCCCAGAGTGGCCGGCCTCGGCATCCCCGGTGCGGGGCGGCTGCCCCAGCCCGGTCCGGCCGGCAGGACCAGGGGCTGTCTGCGGGCTCCCTTCACTCCCCACTGGGTGGCGGCGACGTGCCGGGCCAGCGGCACACTGGCCGTGGAGCGCGACTGTGCCCACAGGACCACCGCGCGCGGGCCGAGCCGCTGGACCGCCGCGGTGAGCGCCTCGGCGGGCACGGCGGCGCCGAACATGCGGGCGGGTACGCCGATTTCAGCGAGCCCCGCGTTCAGGGCCTCCAGCGGCAGGGTGTGCTGCTCGCCGGGGACGCAGGCCAGCACCACGGGCCCGGCGGAGGCGCCCGTCCCCGACCCGGGGGCGCGGGTGTACCGGCGCAGGGTGGTGGACACGTGCCAGGACAGCAGGTGCTCGACCTCGACGTACCGGTCGCCGGAGGAGGCCCACTTGCGTCCCACGGCGTGCAGGGTGGGCATCATCACCTCCTGCCAGGCGACGGTGAGCCCGTGTTCCTCGACGACCGCGGCCAGTTGCTCCTCGACCGCCGGGGCGTCGAGCCGGACGGCGGCGCGGGCGAGACCTCGGCACTCCTGGCGCACGTCGCCCAGGGGCAGCCCTCCCGCCGCGCGGGAACGGGCGCGGGCACGGGACGGTTCGCCCGAGGCGGACGCCCCGGCGCCCGGCCCCTCGGACCCCGCGGCCACCTCCGCGCCGAACCGCCCGGACCCGGAGGACACACCCGCCCCGGACCGCCCGGCCCCCGTGAGCCCCGCGGCGCCGGCCGGTCCACCCCGGGCCGGCCCCTCCGCGCCGGAAGCGGGTCGCCGCAGTCCCTCCCGGGCGGCGCGGGCCGCCTCCGCGGGCGGCACTCCGGACGAGGTGAGGCGGCACATCGTCTCCAGCATCACCACGTCCTGCGGTGTCCAGCGGCGGTGTCTGCCCTCGGCGCGGACGGCCGGCCCGATGCCGTACCTGCGGTCCCAGGAGCGCAGCGTGGTGGGCGACACCCCGAGCCGCCGCGCCAGTCCGCCCGTCGTGAGCCCGGCCTCGGCGCCCTCGCCGTCCGTCCCGTCGTGGAACCCGTCCGGCGGGCCGTGCTCTGCTGCGGACTCACCCATGCGTCGACTCTACGACGCAGAACCGATGCGAGTTGACGGGCGCGGACCCCGCTCGCCGTACGCCCGTACACAGCCCGGCCGGAGCGCACCCCGGCCTGAGCGAACCCGCGACGAGTGACCCCCGCGGCGCCCCGCCGCCCCCTTCGCATCCGTACCTGGCGCGCCGCCGGAAGACAGGGCAAGGAGGCCAGCGGGCCGGCACCGCTGCACGAGACGGTCGCCCTTCCGGGGGACCCGACCAATCCGCCGGACCCCTGGCACCGGATTACGTCCGGACACATCGCACCACCCGGAGGATCCCCCTCGTGAAAGAAGCCGTGTACATCGGCACCAACCCGTCCTCGGAACCCGATCCGCAGGAGTTGCTGGGTGGCGTGGCGCTGGGCGACCAGAAGGCGTTCGCCGCGCTCTACGACATCGTCGCGAGCCCCGTGTTCGGTGTCGTACGCAGCGTGCTGCGGGACCGGGCGCAGTCGGAGGAGGTCGCCCAGGAGGTGCTGGTGGAGGTGTGGCGCACCGCTCCCCGGTACCGCGAGGACCGGGGCACGGCCATCAACTGGATCCTCACCCTGGCCCACCGGCGGGCCATCGACCGGGTGCGCTCGGTGGAGGCGGCCGCCGCCCGCGACCACCGCGCGGCCCTGCTGGACCGCACGCCCGACTACGACCACGTCACCGAACAGGTCGAGGCCCGGCTGGAGCGGGAGCAGGTCCGCCGCTGTCTGCGGACGCTCACCGAGCTCCAGCGCCAGTCGGTCACCCTCGCCTATTACCGGGGACTGACCTACCGGGAGGTGGCCGAGGCCCTCGCCCTGCCCCTGGGAACCGTCAAGACACGACTGCGCGACGGTCTGATCCGGATGCGCGACTGCCTGGGAGTGAACGCGTGATCACCGCGGACCTGCACACGCTGTCGGGCGCCTACGCCCTGCACGCCCTGGCCGACGAGGAGCGCACTGCTTTCGAGCGGCATCTCGCCGGCTGCCCGGCCTGCGCCCAGGAGGTGGCCGAGTTCACCGCGACCGCGGCCCGGCTCGGCCTCGCGGCGGCCGAACCGCCCCGGCCCGCGGCCCGGGCGGACGTGCTGCGCCGGATCGTCGCCGTACGGCAGGAGTCGCCCGGCACGGGGTTCTCCGTGCGTCCCAGGCGCGCGACCGGGCGGGCGCGGCCGCTCTCCCGGTGGGTGCTCGCGGCCTGTCTGGCCGCGGCGGCCGCGTTCGGCGGCACCACGGTGTGGCAGTACGAGCGTGCCCAGGACGCCCGTGACGTGGCCGGCCGGGCGCAGCGGGACGCCGACGACCTGGCCGCCGTACTCGCCGCACCCGACGCCCGGACCCGGAGCGCACGGCTGCCGGGCGGCGCGCGCGGGACGGTCGTGGTGTCCGCGAGCCGTGACGCGGCCGTGTTCGTGTCCTCGGGGCTGGCCGAACCAGCGCGCGGCAAGGTCTACCAGCTGTGGTTCGACGACGGGGGCACCATGCGGTCCGCGGGCCTGATGGACCCGCGCACCGGCGGCCGGAGCGTGCTGCTGGACGGGCCGGTCGGCCGGGCCACCGGGATGGGCATCACCGTGGAACCCGCGGGCGGATCGGCCGAGCCCACGTCGGCTCCCCTCGCGCTGATGGACTTCCCGGCCTGAGCCGTCCCGGCCTGCGGACGCGAGGGGCCCCGCCTCAAAAGGCGGGCCCCGACCGGCCGTGGCGGGATCCGCCTCGGGTCGCCCCGGACACACACATCTACACATAAAGGAAAAATAAGAGCAGAATGGGACTGCGCGGCGCCCACCGCACACCGCACCGGACGCGGTCGGGTCCGCAGCAGAAGGAGACCGCCATGGCCAACGTCTCGCCCACCAGGGGGGACATCACCAGTCACCCCGACGCCTCGGAAATGCGGGAACGCTACGCCCGCATGCTCGGCGGCCGCGATGTGGCGCTCGTGGACGGACCGGTGTTCCTGCTCGGTCTGTACTGCGCCGTGTCCCCGTGGATCCTCCACTACACGGCGAGCCAGCCCGCGCTGATGACCCACAACCTGATCGTCGGCATCGCGATCGGCCTGCTGGCCCTCGGGTTCACCGCCGCTCCGGCGCGCATGTACGGCCTGAGCTGGGCCATGTGCGCACTCGGCGTGTGGATGATCGTCGCGCCCTGGATCGTCGGCGACAGCCCCGACGCCGGAGTCGTGGTGAACAACATCGTCATCGGCGCCCTCGCCCTGGCCCTGGGGCTGATGTGCACCGCCACGGCGGCGAGGAGTGCGCCGAGGCCGTGACGCCCGCCGGGCGACGCGCGGCGCGGACCGGCCCGGGCCCGCCCCGGACCGGCCGCGCGCTCTCCGGCCTGACCCGTACCTGGACCCGGCGCGGGGGCCGGGGCAGGATCAACTCATGGACGTCGAGTGGAGTTCCGCCTTTCCCCCTTCGGTCCGGATCTCGGGGTACGGGATCGAGTTGCGCGAGTGGTCGGACGACGACGTCACGGAACTCGTCGCGCTGTACGACGACCCCGAGATGGCCCGCTGGACCCCCGTGGCCTCCCCCTTCGACACCGGCGCGGCCCTGGCGTACCTGTCCGATGCCCGGACCGGGAAGGCCCGGGAGCACAAGATGCAGCCGGCCGTCACCACGGACGGCGTCCGGCCGCTCGGCGAGGTCCTGCTCTTCCGCAGCGAGGCGGACGAGCGGGACCTCGAACTCGCCTACGGCATCGGGGCCGAGCACCGCGGGCGGGGACCGGCCGGCCGAACGGTAGGGCTGATCGCCGACCACGCCGCCCGCGAACTGCGCCCACGCCGCGTGGTGTTGCGCATCGATCCCGGCAACACGGCGAGCGAGGGCGTCGCCCGCTCCTGCGGCTTCGCCCTCACGGCGGACCCCCCGGTACCGCGTGTCTCACGGGGCCGGGAGATCTCCCTGCGCACGTGGGCCCGGACCCGGACCGGGGACTTCGGCTCGGCCGCGAACGGCCACGTCGTATGAGCGCGAAAGCGGGGGGGGGGGGGGGGGGGGGGGGGGGGGGGGGGGGGTTTGGGGGGGGGGGGGGGGGGGGGGGGGGGGGGGGGGGGGGGTGTGTGTGGGGGGACGGGGAGAGGGGGGTGGGGGAG
>NZ_JBWKDW010000020.1:0-71195 GCF_056435735.1 Streptomyces sp. NPDC043878 | reverse complement strand
CACGCGCGCGCGATCCAGCCACAGGCGGGGGGCTTTCCACCCACCCCCCAACCCCCCCCCCAAGAGACCACCCCCCCCCCCCCCCCCTTCTCCCCCCCCCCCCCCCCCGCCGGTTCCTGACGAGGGGAACGAGATCAGCTGACGTCGAGCGCGGTGTCGTCGACGACGAACGACGTCTGGAGCTTGGAGCCCTCCGTGCCGGTGAACTTGATGGTGACGGTCTGCCCCGCGTAGCCGCTCAGGCTGAAGCTGCGCTGGGTGTAGCCGGAGGCCGCGTTCAGGTTCGAGTACGTGGCCAGGGTGCTCAACACGGTGCCGGAGCTGTTGAGCACCTGCGCCTTCAGGGTGTCGTAGGCGGTGCTCGTGGTCGTCTCCGCGGTGTCGATGTGCAGGGAGAAGCTCAGCGTCGCCGAGCAGCCGGACGGGATCGTCACCGACTGGGCGAGGGTGTCGGTGGTGGCGACGGCGTTCCCGTCGAGCCAGGCGTAGTACGAGCCCGAACGGGGGGACTCCCCCGAGGAGTTGGTGATGACGCCGCTGGTGGCCGTCCAGGTGGCGGCGCCGGACTCGAAGCCGGCGTTGCCCAGGAGCTGGGCATCGGTGCAGGAGGTGGAACCGCCGCCGTCACCGCCGCCGCTCGCCCCGGCGAGCCACTCGGTCGCGTTGAGGGCGAGCGCCGCGTTGGTGGCGCCGGTGTCGTTCCAGCCGTCGTAGAGCGTGTTGCCGGACTGGCCGGTGCCGTCGTCGATGGGCGAACTGTCGCCCCAGAAGGCGACCCGGCCGCTGCCGAAGGTGCTGGTGGCGAAGAAGGCGCCGGTGTTGCCGGAGTAACCGCTGCGGTACAGCAGGCCCTTGACGGCGGAGTTGTCGGCCGGCTTGAGCGTCGCGGTCGTGCCGCTGGCGATGAGGCTCTTGGTGACGGTCCCGAAGGAGCCGTGCAGCACGGGGTCGGTGCTGTCGCTGATGGCCGCCGGGTAGCCGGAGCTGATGGAGAGGCTGTCGATGGAGAACCCGAACGGGTCGGTGGAGTCGACGCTGTTGTTGGTCATCAGGTCGTTGAGGATCTCGACGGCGTCCTCGCCGTCGCTGTTGCGGTCGGCCCCGGTGTGGTCGGAGATCATGAACAGACCTCCGCCGTTCTTCACGAAGTTCATGATCGCCGTCTTCTCGGCGGTGGTGAACAGCGTGTTGGGCTCCGGCAGGACCAGGGTGTCGAAGTTGGACAGGTCGGTCGTCGACGAACCGCCGTAGGTGAGAGCGCTCGTTGCGGTCTTGACGCTGTAGTCGCCGGTCTTCTGCAGGGCGACGCCCCACGAGGAGAGGGCGCCCGTCCAGTCGGTCTCCGAGGACGGCGAGGAGTCCTGGGAGAGCGGGTCGGGCTTGCTGGTGGAGACGATCCAGTCGGCGTTGCCGGCTTCCTCGGCGTGGCCGTCGTCGAACAGGACGCGGTGGGGGGTGGCCGCGTGGGCGGGCGTCGCGCTGACGGTGGCCTGGACGGCCGCACCGGCGGCGAGCAGGCCGAGCACGGCGACGGTGGTGGTGAGTCTGTGGCGGGGCGTGGCGAGTCCGAGCATCCGGCGTACCTCCGTGAGTGGGGTGGGAGAAGGAGCGGCGCGGCGGACCTACGCGCGTAGACACGGGGCATCTCCGCGCGTAGAGCGTCGGTCGCACGAACCCCGTGCGACCGATCGATTGAACGGTACATGGCAGAACACGGGCTGAACAGGCGGGACCGGGCGGGCGGACGGAGATTGACCCGGCGTTGACCAGAGGTTGAAACACGGCGGACGAGGAGCGCGGACGGTACTGTCGTCGGCGCCCGCGCTCGCAGCACCGGTGGGGGCGTCCGCAGCGCCGGTGAGGGCGTCCGCAGCGCCGGTGAGGGCAGTGGGAACGCTGGTGAGGGCAGTGGTAGCGCCGGGGGCGCCCCGGCCGGCGAATCCCGCTGCGTACGACAGGACGCGGCGGCAGGCTTCCGGCGCCGCCGGACGGATCTCCCGATGCGCCCCCCGGAAGAACCTCCGGACGAACCGCGCCCCCTGCGGAACGACGCGCTCGGCTACCTACCGACTACCGGGCGGTGGAGTACCGACTCGACCTGTGAACCGGGGTCCGTGACCGCCCGACCGCGGGGCTACGGCACGTACACGTACGGTGTCGTCGTGGTCAGGGGCTGGAAGCCGATGCGTTCGAGGACGCGGCGGCTCTCGTTCAGGGCGTCGACCTGGAGGTAGCGGTAGCCGCGCTCGGCGGCGGCGCGGGCCCGGTGGGCGACGAGGGCTCGGTAGATGCCCCGGCCGCGCCACTCCTCGACCGTGCCGCCGCCCCACAGGCCCGCGAACCTGGTCCCGGGCACGAGCTCCATCCGTGCCGCGCTCACCGCCACGTCACCGGCCAGGGCCACCACGGCGACCACCGTCTCGGGGTCGGCCTTGAGGTGCGCGAGCAGCTGGTGCCGCAGCCTGGAGCTGCCCGTGCCGAACGCCTTCTCGTGGACGTCCGCGACCAGGTCGACACCCGCCTGGTCGGTGACGGGCAGGATGCGGATGCCCTCCGGCGGCTCGGCGTCCAGGATCACGTCGGCGACCTCGCCGACCATCAGCGTCTCCTCGGGCCGGGGCTCGAACCCGGTGGCTCTCAGCCGCGCACCGAGGTCCACCGGCAGGTCGTGCCCGTACAGCTTCCACTCGAATTCCAGGCCGAGACCGCGGTAGTGGGCGATCTGCTCGGCGATCACCGCGTCCGCGGTCGTCTCGTCCAGATCGGACCACACCACGCCGTTCCAGCCGAGTTCGGAGGCGACCTGGCGCACTACGCGTCCGGTCCGCTCGATCCGGGCGCTGGGGCTGTCCGGCTGGGCGCCTTCGCGCATGTCCCGGTCGAAGAGGGCGAGTATCGCGGCATGATCCATGTGCTCACTCCAGCATCAGGCCGCCATCGCGGCAAGGGTTTACGTGGTTACGGCGCCTTCGTCGGCTCCGTCCGCACCGCTGTCAGATAGGTCCGCAGCCGGTCCCGGTTGCGGGCCAGGCACTCGATGCGGGCCTGGATCCGGTCGATGTGGGCCTGCAGCAGGGCGGCCGTGTCCGCGGTGAGACAGGCCGAGGGCAGCACGATCTCCTCCGGACCCGACAGGTACGGCAGGATCGCGCGGATCATCTCCGTGGTCAGGCCCGAGTCCAGCAGTCCGCGGATCTGCTGCACGTCACGGACGTCCGCCTCGCCGTAGTCGCGGTAGCCGTTCTCGTTCCGCGCGGGGTGGAGCAGGTTCTGCTCCTCGTAGTAGCGCAGCAGCCTGGTGGGGACGCCGGTGCGGCGGGACAGTTCCCCGATTCGCATGGCCGCCTCCGAAGTCGCCCCTTGCCTTCACACTGATGTGAAGGTCCCAGCATGGTCGCATGTCCACCGCTTCCCCGCCCAAGGGGCCCACCCTGGCCACCGCCCTGCCGTGGCCCGGCCTGCTCGCGCTGTCCACGGCCGCCTTCGCCGCCGTCGTGACCGAGTTGCTGCCCGCCGGACTGCTGCCCCGCATGGCACCGGCGCTCGGTGTGTCCGAGGCCCGCGTCGGCTTCCTGGTGACCGGGTACGCGGTCGCCTCCTTCGCGGCGGCGATCCCGCTGACCATGCTGCTGCGCGCCCTGCCGCGGCGTCCGGTCCTCACGGGCGCCCTGGTGGGCCTCGCGGCCGGCAACGCGGTGGTGGCGCTGTCGTCGTCGTACACCCTGACGTTCGCCGCCCGCCTGCTGGCCGGGTGCATGGGCGGCACCCTGTGGGCGATGCTCGTCGGGTACGCGGCACGGATGGTGCCGGCCGCGCGACGCGGCCGGGCCATCGCGGTCGTGCTCGGCGGCATCACCCTCGCCCTGTCGCTGGGCGTGCCCGCCGGTACCGCCCTGGCCGACGCGCTCGGCTGGCGCACGGCCTTCGGGATGCTGACCGGGCTGACCCTGCTGCTGGTCGGCTGGGTGCGGTGGCAGGTGCCCGGCTTCCCGGGCGGGGCCCCGGACGCGCGGATGCCGCTCACGCGGGTGGCACGGCTGCCGGGCCTGCCCGTCATCCTGTCCGTCACCCTGTTGCTGCTGGTCGGACACCAGGCGATGTACACCTACGTCGCCCCTTTCGCGGCGCACGCCGGCTTCGGCCGTACGGGCCTGGTCCTGCTGGTGTTCGGAGCCGCCACCGTGGCCGGCCTCTGGATCACCGGGCTCCTCGTCGACCGACGGCCGCGGACCACCCTGCTCACCGCGCTCGCGCTGTGCGCGGCCGTGATGTTCACACTCGGCCTGTACGCCCGTTCTCCCGCCGTACTCCTGGGCTCGGTCGCCCTGTGGGGCGGCGCTTTCGGCGGCGCCCCGACCCTGATCCAGACCGCCCTGGTCAACGCCTCCGGCCCCGCCCACGCCGACCTGGCGACCTCCCTGCAGACCACCGTGTACAACGCCGGGATCGCGGCCGGCTCCCTGACCGGCGGCATCGTCCTGGCCGACCTGGGCCCCGGCGCACTCCCCTGGACCGCCCTCCCCCTCGTCGCAGCCGCCCTGATCACGGTGACGCTGGGACACCGGCACGCCTTTCCGGGGGGACGGCGAGGGGTCTAGGCCATCGGGGTAGGTGAGGGATCGGGCCCGGTTCGCGAGCGTGGCGGCCGGCGGGACTCGGGAGTTGGCGGCCGCTCGGTGGCCGCGCGCCGCCGGACCGTGGCCACCGCGTACGGCCGCCGCAGGGGCGTGGCTTCCGTGTACGGCCCCTCCCGCTACCCGAGTTCCAGGGTCGTGATGCCGTAGACCCGGTCGTGGGCGTGCGGGCGTACCGGACCCGTGTACATCCGGGCCGTCTCGAACGACGGTCGGAGGCCCGCCTGTTGGGCGAGGGCGACGGCGGCCGTGTTCGTTTCGGGCACGTCGAGGGCGATCTCCCGGCCCGCCGTGTCGGCGGTCAGGGCGGAGAAGAGGGCGCGGGCGTCCTCCGGGGTGTCGGCGAACAACGGGCCGATACGCAGGGCGTCGTGGCCGGGCCGGATGACGCCGTACCCGGTGACGCGGCCACCGTCGTGGCGCACAACGGCACGGTGTCCGGTACCGGTCAGCCAGCGGGCCAGGAACCGCGGGCGGTCGGCGGGGCAGCACTCGGCGTCGTACGCGATGAGGTCCGCCAGGTCGGCCGGCCCCACGGCACGCACGTCCGCCGGAGGCTCGGACCGCGGCGGAACGCCGGTGAACCGCGCGGTGCGGTGGGCGAGTTCGAATCCTGAGCGGCGGTAGTTGTCCTGCTGCGAGACCACACCGTCGAGGCCGACCGTACGGCTGCCCGCGTGGGCCAGCGCGGTCTTCCATGTGGTGAGGCCGTGACCGCGGCCCCGTTGACCGGGCCGGACCAGGTAGCAGCCGAGGAAGGCGTACTCGGCGCCGTAGTTGACGACCGAGATCGCCGAGACGGGATCGCCGTCGATTCGGCCGAGGAAGAACCCTGCGGGGTCCTGCGCGAAGAACGCCGGCCCGTCGGACAGCCCGGGGTTCCAGCCCTCGGCCGCGGCCCATTCGCTGATGACCGGCCAGTCGTCCGGGCCGGCCTGCGTGACGACGAGGTTCTCCCGGGCAGGTGAGGTCATCCGTGCGCTCCGTTCGTGCGGGCTGGTGGAGGCCCCGTGGGGCGGCGAGGCGTCGTTCGGTCACCTCCCGAGCATCCTCGCCGCTCACCCGCGGGCATGTCACGGCGCGATCAGGCTGCCGGCGAGGGGCGGCAGTGGCCTGGAGCCCGTGCCGACGAGCGGCGGGAGCGGCCCGGAGCCCCTGCCGACAAGCGAGGCAGAGACCCGAAACCCCCGCCGACGGGACGCGGCAGCGACCCGTAGCCCCTGCCGACGAGCGACGGCAGCGACCCGAAACCACCGCCGGCGAGTGGTGGCGCAAGCGGCCCAAAACCACCGCCGGCGAGTCGCGGCGGCGACCCGAAACCCCCGCCGACAACCAACGGCAGCGGTCCGAAACCCCCGCCGGCTAGCGAAGGCAGCGACCCGAAGGCCGAGACCCCGGTGAACAGCCGGGCGGCCGGTGGCACGGCGGCGGCCCCACCGGAACGGCCCGGGGCGGAAACCCTCCGCTGGGGGTTCGCCGCGTGCCGTGGGCGCCCGGCTCAGCTCAGCGACCCCGGACGGAAACGCCGGTACAGGACGGCTCCGGTCAGCAGCAGCGCGGCGCCCCGACGGCGGCGGGCACCGTCTGGTCGGCCCCGGTGTGGGCGAGCGAGGCCGTGTACGGGGCCGGGGTGTGCGGGGCGGGTCGCGGCGCCGGCACGGTCCGGTGCGGCGCGATCGGCCGCGTGGTCGGCCCCACCGGGCTCACCGGACGGTCGGGGCGGTCCCCGGCGGTGTTCGTGGACTCGTTGCCGAAGGCCGCGTTGCCGATGCCGACCACGCTCACCGCGTTGCCGCTGAGATTCACCGGGAGCTGGACGGGAAGCTTCACGCCGTTGCCCGAGAGCACGCCCGGGGAGTCGCCCGCACCGCCCTCGGCCACGGCCGATCCCAGCTCCCCGCTCCAGCCGCTTCCGGCCCACTCGGAGCGGCTGTTTCCGCTGTCGGGCCGCTCGCTCCGGGCGCCCCCGGCGGCCCCCTCCGACCGGCCGCCTCCGGCCCTCTCGGTCAAGTGACTCCCCGGCCCCCCGGCTCGGTGGCTCTCGCCTCCCCCGGCCCGATGGCTTCCGCCCGCCGACCGGCCACCTGCCGTGCCTCCGTTCGCGCACGTGTTGCCCATGGCGGGGTTGAGGAGCCCCACCACGTTGCCGGTGTCGCCGCACACGTTCACCGGGACGTGCACCGGAAGCTGTACGGCGTTGCCGGAGACCAGTCCGGGTGAGCCGGCCGCGACACCGTCCGCCGCGGCCCCGGTGTCGGCCGCGAACGCGGCGGACACCGGCATCGTCACCGCCATCGCGCCGGAGGCGGCGACGACGGCGATCACACCGTTTCGAGTGGCCCGTCTCATGGGTTCCCTGCCTTCCAGACTGGTTCACGGGCATGCACCCGCACCGGAAGAAACGGTCAGAGAACCATCCGAGTTATGGCTTATCCGCCTTTCACCCCATCGAGGTGCATGGTTTTCGAACCCACGGCAAAACCGTCATGCGCCGGAGGGGGTGGCGAGCCAGGAGAAGGGGGTGGCGGAGTGTAGGGCGCTCGGTGCCATCCCGCTCGCCCGGAGGCGGGGCCCGTGGAGGCCGCCTATCGTGATCGAGGGGCGCTGGTCTACCGGTCCACGGCGGGCGCCTCGGGAGGCATTGATGCAGGCCAAGCTGTCGGCGCGGCCCACGATCCGGCGCTGCGCGTTCACCGGTGCGATCGGGTTGACGCTGCTCGGCGCGGGACTGCCGACGGCCGTCGCCGACGGCGCCGAACCCGACCTGTCCCGGTTCTACGACCAGAAGGTGAAGTGGTCGGCCTGCGCCGGCGCGGAAACACCCGACGACCTCCAGTGCGGCAAGGTCACCGTCCCCCTCGACTACGCGAAGCCCCGTGCGGGCACCCTCGACCTGGCGCTCGCCCGCTACCGGGCGACCGGGAGACCGAGAGGTTCGGTGGTGCTGAACTTCGGCGGCCCCGGCGGCGCGGGCGTCAACGAACTCGCGTCCAGCGGTAACGAGTTCATGGACCTGACGAAGGACTACGACGTGGTGACCTTCGACCCCCGAGGAGTCGGCAGGTCCTCCCCGGTCAGTTGCGGCGACGGCACCCAGGAGGCCGCGGACGCCACGGACGACAGCACGGACCTCGACACCGATCCGCGGGCCGTGCTGAGGAAACTGGAGAAGGCGGCCGCCCGGTGCGCCGAGCACTCGGGGCCCGTGCTCCGCCACATCGGCACGGTCGACGCGGCCCGCGACCTGGACGTCATACGCCAGGCCCTCGGTGACGTGAAGCTCAACTACCTCGGTTTCTCCTACGGAACCCGGCTCGGCGCCGTGTACGCGGCCCGGTTCCCCGAGAAGACCGGCCGGATGGTGCTGGACGGCGTCGACACGCTCACCGAGCCGCTGTCCGAACAGGGACTGGTGGGCGCCGCGGGGCAGCAGACGGCGCTGGAGGACTTCGTCGACTGGTGCGTTAAGGACATCTCCTGTCCGCTCGGCCAGGATGCGCGGACGGGCCGCGAGCAGGTCGTACGGCTCGTCGACTCCCTCGACGAGGATCCCGTACCGACGGACTTCGGCCAGGAGTTCACCGGGCAGGACCTGGTGGGCTCCATCAGCCAGGCCCTGTACAGCAGCGAGTTGTGGCCTGCGCTGGAGCGGGCGCTCGCCGACCTGGTCGAGGACGGTGACACGCAGCGCATCCTCGCGTTCTCCGGCGGCGGCGCCGCCCCGCACTCCGCCGACGGCACCCGCACCGGCAGCGGCATCCGCGGCGCCCGCGGCGGCCGTGACGGCGGGAACGACGTCCGAGACGGCGACGGTAACGGGAACGGCGACGGTGGCCTGGCCGACGAGGAGGACATCCCGCTGGACAACGTTCCGGCGGCACTGACGGCGATCAACTGCGCGGACGACCCGGACCGTCCCAGCGCCGACAGCATCACACGGAACCTCGGCCGGCTGCGTGCCGCGTACGAGCGGGCCTCCCCGGTGTTCGGCCGCTACCGGCTCACCGAGGTGCTCATGTGCTACGGCCGGCCCAGGGGAACCGACTTCATCCGCGCCGAGGTGAAGGACCTGCGCGGCCCGAAGATGCTCCTGGTGGGGACCCGCGGCGACCCGGCGACGCCGTACCGCTGGACCATGGAGACGGCACGGCGACTCGGCGACGCGGCCGTGGTGCTCGACAACAGGAGCGAGGGCCACACCGGTTACGCGTCCTCCACATGCGTGCACCGCAAGGCCGACGACTTCCTGCTCTACGGGTCCCTGCCGGCCGACGGCAGTTCCTGCGGGCAGGAGGACGACGACGCGTGACGCCGGGACCCGGGGGCCGCCGTACGGAAGGCCGGGAGCACGTCGAAAACAACCCGGGCCCGTCGGCGGGCGGGGTGTCAGGGTTCCCAGTGCGCGAGCAGGTCCATGGCGGCCGCCGCGCCGGTGAACCCGTCCGCCCCGAGCCGCTCGCGCAACTCCGCGTTGAAGCGGTCGATCTCGGGCCGGGCAGCCTCCAGGGCGGCTGCCCCGGCGTCGGTCAACTCCAGTACGACGGCACGGCGTTCACGCGGATGGGCCCGCTTGGCGAGGACACCGGCCGCGGTGAGCCGTCCGACGAGCGCGGTGATGGCCGACTCGCGCAGCCCGAGAGCGCGGGCGGCCGCTGCGACCTGTCCGCCGTCGACGCCGGGGGAACCCGATCCCTGTGCGCCGTGGCGCAGGGCTCGATCGCCGTGTCCGCCCCCGGGGACGCGGCCCCGGGGCCCGCCGCCTGAGCCGATCCCGCCGGCACATACCCACACCCATACCCATACCCGTACCGGTTCCGGCACCAGCTCCGGTTCCGGCACCAGCTCCGGCACCGGCACCGACTCCGGCTCCGGCTCCGGCTCCGGCGAGCCGCAGCGACCGAACCGACCCCGCCAGGCCCGCGCCGCGAACCCCTCGCACCGGTCCGCAAGATCGGCGGACAAATGCCCTTGATCTCCGCCCCAATTGCCCCGAGTGCCCGATCGGTGAATCGGTCCTATGGTGCTCTTATGGAGCACGCACTCAGTCACGCGACCCTCACCGAGCTGCGCCGCCCGCGCCCCTATCCCGCGGTGTCCGTCCTGACGCCGACCCACCGACGCGAGCCCGACAACGCCCAGGACCCGGTCCGGCTGCGCAACGTGGTGGCCGAGGCGAAGAAGCAGCTGGAGTCCGATCCCGCGGTCCCCCGGGGACGGCGCCTCGACGTCACCCGCCAACTCGACGCCGCCCTCGCCGAGGTCGACCTCGCGCACTCGGAGGACGGCCTGGTGATCTTCGCCGCGCCGGGCGAGCACCAGGTGTGGTCCCTCGCCAGGACCGTGCCGGAACGTGTGGTGCTCTCGGACACGTTCCTCACCCGCAACCTCGTCTCCGCCCAGGCCGCCGAGCGGCCCTTCTGGGTGCTGTCGGTGTCCGCCGGCCGCGTCACCCTGTGGAACGGTGGCGTGGACCGGGTCACCGAGCACCACACCGACATCTTCCCCCTCGCCAGGGAGCGGCAGAACTTCGACGCCGAGCGCCAGGAACGGATCGGCGACCTGCCGAGCACCTTCCGCGACGAGGACACCCGGCACTTCCTGCGCGAGGCCGACCTCGCGTTGGGTGCCGTCCTGCGCCACAGCCCGCGCCCGACGTACGTCACCGGCGAGACCGCCGCGCTGTCGGCGCTCGACGAGGTCGGTGGCGTCACGCGGCACGCGGTGCACATCCCGCACGGCGGGCTCGCCCACGCCTCCCCCGAGGCCGTGTGGCAGGCGGTGGGGCCGACGATCGCCACCGAGGCCCGCAGGAACACCGACGCGGTGGCGGACGAACTCGAGTCGGCCCGGGGGCGCAAGGCGTTCGCGGCCGGTGTCGACGAGCTCTGGCGCAGCGCCCGTGAGGGCCGCGTCCGGCTGCTCGCCGTCGAGGAGAACTACCGGGTGACGGTCCGCGACGACGACGGCGACCACCTGACTCCCGCCCTGAGCGGCGACCTCGACGCCCGCGAGGACATCGTGGACGAGATCGTCGAACAGTGCCTGGAGACCGGCGCGGACGTCCGTTTCGTACCGGACGGCATGCTCGGCGAGGCCGGCGGTATCGCGGGGGTGCTGCGCTACTGACCGTCCCCTTCTCCGCCGGTCTACGCTACGCCGGAACGATCGCCGGAGAGGGAGTGCGCACGTGGGTGACCTGCTGGGCGTGGCCGTACTGGGTGCGGGACACATGGGGGCCGACCACATACGTCGCCTCGATCAAGTGGTGAGCGGGGCCAGGGTGGCTGCCGTGGCCGACCCTGACGCCGAGCGGGCAAAGGAAGCGGTGGCCGGGCTGGCGGGCGTCCCCGTGCACACGGAACTCGAGGCCGCGCTCGACGCCCCCGGCGTGGAGGCGGTCCTGATCGCCTCGCCCGGTCCCGCCCACGAGGAGGCCCTGCTCGCGGCGTTCGCCCGAGGACTGCCGGTGCTGTGCGAGAAGCCCATGGTGCCCGACTCCACGGGAGCGCTGCGCGTGGTGGAGGCGGAGGCCCGGCTCGTGCGGCGACTGACCCAGATCGGCTTCATGCGGCGCTACGACGCCGACTACCGCCGCCTCAAGTCACTGCTGGACAGTGGCCGGTTGGGGTGGCCGCTGATGCTGCACTGCACGCATCGCAACGTCTCCTCACCCCCGGGGTTCACCTCCGCGATGCTGATCGACAGCTCCGTCTCGCACGAGATCGACGCGGCGCGCTGGCTGCTGGGCCAGGAGCTGACCGCCGTGACCGCGCTGCGCCCACGGCCCTCGTCCGGCGCGCCCGAGGGTCTGCTCGACCCGCAGTTCGTGCTGTTCGAGACCGAGCGGGGCGCCCTGGTCGACGTGGAGGTGTTCGTCAACTGCGGCTTCGGCTACCAGGTCCGCTGCGAGGCCGTCTGCGAGACGGGCAGTGCCCGCATCGGTGACGACCACGCGATGCTCGTCACCACGCGGGGCACCGCCCGTGAGGAGGTGCCGCAGGACTACCTCGTGCGGTTCGCGGACGCCTACGACCGTGAGGTGCAGGCATGGGTCGACGCCACCCGGCAGGGCCGGGTCACCGGCCCCGGCGCCTGGGACGGCTACGCGGCCTCCGCGGTCGCCGAGGCCGGGGTCCGGTCGCTGGAGGGCGGCGGCACCCGCACCACCGTCTCCCTCGCCCCACGGCCGGAGCTCCACGCCGGGACCGGCCACTGACACACGGCGCGTCCGCCCGGACGGCCCGCTCGGGGGCGCCCGGACCGGCACGGCGGCTCCGGGCCCCCGCCCCTGCGCCCTCCGAGCCGACGCCGACCGCGCGGCCGTACGCCGGCCCGACAGGCGCGGGTGACCGACCGGGGCGTGCGACCGACCGGGGCGTGCGACCGACCGGTCCGGCATCAGACGCTGCCGAAGAGCGAGTCGAGGCCGCGGTCGACGGCCTCGTCGAGCTCCTCCTCGCCGTTGGCCACGACGGCGTACGTCCGCAGCAGGAACCGGCGCAGGGCGGGCGTGTCGAACTGGAGGAGGGCCAGGCCGAGCGGTGAGTGGAACTCCAGGACGGTCCGGGAACGCCCGCACGGCCAGATGTGCACGTCGCCGCGGCCGGCGGGCCCGTCCAGTCCCTCGCCGAGCAGGGCGCGGGCGAAGGTCCAGGTGACTCCCTCGCCGTCCAGCGAGACGTCGGGCGGGAAGTCGATGTGCACCGCCAGCGGGTCGCCGGACTCGTAGCGGAGGGTGGCGGGGGTGGGCAGCTCGTGGTCCTCCGCGGTGATCAGGCGGGCGCGGGCGGGCTGCGTCAGGGTGATGTCCATGGTCGGTCTCCGCTACGGGTGAGAGGTGGGCCGGTTGCGCCGTGTGCCTTTACGAGCCCGAAGGGGGCTCTCGCATTACGCCGAACCCCGGGTGAATTGCTGTGACCTGTGTCACTGTCCTGAGTTCAAACCTTCACCAGCCGCGCCGATCGGTCCCCGGCGACCTGCCGGAGGCGCCCACCGCCCTCCGCGCACACCTCATCGAGCCTGGCACGCCCCGGACGCGACCCCCTGGCACGGCCGGCGCCGGGCATGCCATCCTCGCTAGAACACAGAGCCGTCGAACACACGGATGAACGCGGGTCGACCGCCTCCCGCCCCACTCAAGTCACGTACAGAGCCTACGACTTGACCAACCGGCGACTACGCCAGGTGTATGACCCCGATCGCTCTGTGAAGACGCTGGCATATGCCAGAAGCACGACCGAGTGATCTGTTGCCGAATCCCTTACGGGCCGTCGCTCGCTGTGCAACAGTCGTAACGGCCCCTCCGTCAGCCCTGGCCGTTCCGTCCCCTCATCGGAGTGCGCATGCCGTCCCATCTCTCCGCGGACCGCCCCGCCGCCCAGCCGCCCGGCCGCGGCTCCCTCGACGCGCTCATATCGCAGGCGCGACGGCTCAAGGGCGACGTGGACGCCGTACGACGGGACGCGCAGAGCGACGGATCGGACCCGCACGAGCGCTGGCAGCGCGCCCTGTGCGACCTGGCACTGCATCAACTCAACGATCTGGACGAGCACTTGGGGCAGCTCCGGGACGGCCCGCCGGCCGGTCCCCCGGCACCCTCGCCCGCCACCACGACCGCGCCGCCGGAAGCGAGGCCCGGCTCGCTGCTCAGCCGGGTCGGCAGCGCGGAGTGGAACCTGCTGACGGACGAGGCCGGCTGGTCCGGCGAGCTCTACCAGATCCTGGGCCTCGACCCCGCCGCACCCCCGCTCACCCTCGACGAACTGCCGTCCGTGGTACTGGAGGAGGACCGGCCGAAGCTCACCGCGATGGTGACCGACTGCCTCATCGACGCCCGGCCCATCGACGGCGAGTTCCGCGTCGTGCTCCCGGACGGCGGGGTACGCACCGTGCACATGATGGGCGAGCCCGTGCTCGGCGCCGACGGCGCCACGGCCTCCATGTGGGCCGTCCTGCGCGACGTCAGCGAACTGCGGCGCAGCCAGCAGGCGGTGAGCGAGATACACGAGTCGCTCCGGCATCACCGGCACCGCGCGCAGACCGAACGCCGTATCGCGGTCGAACTCCAGGAGGCCGTACTGCCGCCGTGGCGCGGCTCCCTGCGCCTTCCGCACCAGGGCCCCGAGACCCTGGACCTCGCCGCGCACTACCTCCCGTCGTCGGACGGCGCGCTGATCGGCGGGGACTGGTACGACGCGCTCGAACTGTCCGACGGCCAGACCCTGCTCAGCGTCGGCGACCTCACCGGCCACGGTGTCGCCGTGACCTCCGGCATGGCGACCCTGCTGGGCGCCGTACGCGGCATGGCGATGGCGGGCACCCAGCCCGGTCAACTGATGTCCTGGCTCAACCAGTTACTCGACGCCACCGTGCAGCCGGCCCTGGGCAGCGCGGTGTGCGGCCGCTACCGGCCCGACACCCGCACCCTAGTGTGGGCGCAGGCCGGACACCCCGCCCCGCTGCTCTTCCGCGACGGGACGGGGCGCAGGCTGACCGCGCCGGCCGGCGTGCTGCTCGGCGCGACCCCGGGCGCCGTGTACGAGCAGGCCGAGGAAACCCTCGAAGTGGGCGACGTTCTCCTGCTGCACACCGACGGACTGGTGCCCGGACACGGCGGCACCGAGGCTGCGCACCGCCTCCTCGGACTGGCCCCCCGGTTCGGCGGGGCCCGCACGGCACAGGACTGTGTACGCCTGGTCGTCGAGGAGTTCGGCGAGACCGACCGCGAGGACGACGCCTGTCTGCTCGTCGCCAGGGTCACCGCGTAGAGGAGGCACACGCCCAACGGCCCTGCCGCCGTGCGGGGCCGGCGAAGGTAGGGACGCACCGGTCTGCTAGGCCGGTACGCCGCGGCCCCCTTTCGGCTTCGGCAGCGCCACCCTGATCTCCTCGCGCAGTTCGTGGATCTTGGGGTAGCCGGAGTACTCGGCGGTGAGCCGGTACATCTGGCGCAGCCGGTCCCAGGTCCGGTGCGAGGAGTTCGATCCCATCGACATCAGCGCCAACCGGGCGTACCGGTCGGCCTGTTCGGGATCGTCGGCGATGAAGCAGGCGGAGGCCATGGACAGGAAGTCGAAGATCTTCGACCGCTGCCGCCCGTCGACCCGCAGCGCCAGCGCCTTCTCCGCGTAGTGCTGGGCGTGGACGGCGGCACCCGGCTCGTGCTCCGCCAGCGTGCGGTACGCCAGGGCCTGCATGCCGTACAGATCCTCTTCCTTGAAGGTCTGCATCCAGCTCGGCGGCGGCACGTCCCCCCGGTCGGAGACGAAGAGGTCCTCCGCCTGCCCGAGGGTGCGGCGCATCGCCTGGCCCTTGCCCATGGACGCCTGCGCCCAGGCCTCGATGGTGCAGAGCATCGCCCTGGTGCGCGGCAGCACCGCCTCACCGGAGCCGGCGCAGGCGAGCTTCATCAGGTCCAGCGCGTCGTCGGGCCGGCCCAGGTGCACCATCTGGCGGGCCGCCCGGGAGAGGGCCTCCCCGGCGCGGGGCCGGTCGCCGCCCTCACGGGCCGCGTGGGCGGCGATGACGAAGTACTTCTGGGCCGTGGGCTCCAGGCCGACGTCGTGCGACATCCAGCCCGCGAGGACGGCCAGGTTGGCGGCGACGCCCCACAGGCGCCGCTGGAGATGGTCGGGGTGACGGTAGGCGAGCATGCCGCCCACCTCGTTGAGCTGGCCCACCACGGCCTTGCGCTGCAACCCGCCGCCGCGGGCCGCGTCCCAGGCACGGAACACCTCGACCGAGCGCTCCAGTTCCTCGATCTCCTGCGACCCGATGGGGGCGGCGTCGTACCGGTCGAACCCGGCGGGGTCGGCGTGCAGGGGATCGTCGAAGGAGGGAGCGTCGGACCGGAGGGTGGGGTCGGTGTGCAACCAGTCGTACATGGCGCTGCTGAGTGCGGATCCCGCGGTGAGCGCGACACCCGCGCCCACCAAGCCGCGTCGGTTGAGCATGAGGTCCATTCCCGTGAATTCGGTGAGGACCGCGGCAGTCCGTTCGGGCGCCCACGGCACACCGTCGGGATGTTCCACACTCCCGGCGTCCTGCCGTTTCCCCGTACGCCCGTGCCGGACCAGACCGAGGTCCTCGATGGTCACGACACGGCCGAGACGCTCGGTGAACAGAGCCGCCAGCACCCGCGGGACCGGATCGCGCGGGATCTCTCCCGTGTCGATCCAGCGCCGCACCCGTGAGGTGTCGGTCGCCAGCTGGGGGTGGCCCATGGCCGCCGCCTGCTTGTTGACCATCCTCGCGAGTTCACCCTTGGACCAGCCGGCCAGGCCGAACAGGTCCGAGAGACGGGTGTTGGGATGTCCACTCACGTCAAGCCCCCAGGTTCTCGGCTGAGTTGACAGTAGCCCCGTGCAAGTTGCCGGGCGACTATTCGCCAGGGTTCGCCAGGGTGCGCCAGATGGTGTGCCACTGGGCCGTGGGTGTCAGGTAGGAAAGCGCCACCCCGACCCGGTCACCGAGGGACACTCCCCAGGGTGCACCCGGGCGACCGGGCCGGGCGGCGCATGACGTCGCAGGCACACGAAGGGACCTGTATCGCCCATGTACGCAGCCTCGTCCTCCGTGTCCGCCCCGCCCCGGCCGCTGCACCCCCGCCCGGGTGGCGGCGGCCCCTATCTCGACCCCTCACGTCCGGCCGCCCCCGTGCTCGGCGGCGCCGGCCGGACCCGGCGCGTGCCGGGGGTCAACGCTCAACCACTGAGCGGGAGACTCGACTTGTCCGGCCCACAGGGCGCCCAGCTGCGCACGGCCATCGCGTCGGTGCACCGGATCTGCCCGGAGTTCGCTCCGGTACAGGTGCTGCGCCGCAGCGGACGCTCCGTGCTCCTGGTAGGAACGACGGGACGCAGCACGGCTGTCGCGAAGTGTTTACTCGACCACTCCCCCGCCTGGGCGGAGCGGATCCGGCACGAAATAGCTGCATACCGCTCGTTCGTCCGGCAGCGCCCGCCCGTGCGGGCCCCCCGGCTGATCGCGGCGGACCCGGACAACTGCACCCTCGTCATCGAACGGATGCCGGGGCGGGTGGCGGCACTGCAGCGACACCCGGCCGAGATGCCGCCGCGCGCGGACATCAGAGCGGCGCTCGGCGCGATCTGCCGGCTGAACGCCTGGCGGCCGCCGGCCGGCACCTTCGACGCTCCCCTGGACTACGCGGCCCGTATCTCCCGCTACCACGAACTGGGCCTGCTCACCGACCGGGACATGGGTGACCTGCAGAAGCTCCTGCACGGCATCGCGCACTCGGCGGGCCGGCAGGGTATGGGCCAGTTCTGCCACGGCGACGCCCTGCTCTCGAACATCCTGCTCTCACCGGCCGGTCCAGTGCTGGTGGACTGGGAGCACGCGGGCTGGTATCTGCCGGGCTACGACCTGGCGACGCTGTGGTCGGTCCTCGGGGACGCTCCGGTGGCCCGCCGCCAGATCAGTCAGATCGCCCAGCAGGCGGGTCCCGCCTCGCGCGACGCGTTCCTGGTGAACCTGATGCTGGTCCTGACGCGCGAGATCCGCACCTACGAGACAGCCGTGCAGCGTTCCATGCACGACATGAGCCCGACGGCACCGGGACCGGCCCATCCGGGTGCCGCGCCGTCCGGTGAGGAGCAGCGGCTGCTGCTGCGGCGGCTGCACGACGACTGCCAGCTGGCCCGCCGGGCCGTACGCGCGGCGGTCGGCACTCGCTGAAGGGGGCCGAGGCCCGCGGTGCGCCCGTGAGAGAGCGGCGCACCGCGGGCCTTCGCGCGTGCCGGGCCGCACACCTCACCGGACAGCCACTGGTGTACGCCACTGACGCCGCGCAGGCCCGGAAGCCGCCGCCACGAAACTCCTCCGTGGCCGTCTTGACATGGGAAATCGTCTGCCTCTGGGCATGATTGACGGATCGTCGGTAAGCCGGTAGCACTGACCCGTGACCGGCACCGCACGCCCCGCCACGCCCGACTGTCACAGGAGGCCGCATTGCGAGGATCCGCCCCCCACCCCCGGCGCACCCCCGGTCACAGACGCGCCCGCACCACTGTCGGCGCGCTCGCTACGGCGACCCTCGTGCTGCCGCTGCTCGGTGCCGCCCCCTCGGGCGCCGGTGCCTCCGCCGCCGGGACCTCCGCCGGCGCGCTCCAGCCGGCGTTCGCCGCCGCGGCCGCCGAGTACCACGTCCCGCAGAGCGTCCTGCTCGGGGTCTCCTATCTCCAGTCCCGCTGGGACACCCATGCCGGCGCGCCGAGCGTCACCGGCGGCTACGGGCCGATGCACCTCACCGACGCCCGCACCGCGCTCGCCCGGGACCCGCACCACAGCGAGGGCTCGGAGGACGCCCGGGGCGACAGTGCCCGCGCGCCCCTGCACCCGGACGCGAAGGTCCCGACGGACTCCGAACTGCCCGCCCGTCTGAGGACCTTGCCGAAGGCGGCCGAGCTGACCGGCCTGAGCCCCGAGACCCTGCGGACCGATCCCGCCGCCAACCTGGCCGGCGGTGCCGCCCTGCTGGCGGCCGCCCAGAAGGACCTGGGCGAGCCGCCCAGCGAGGATCCGGCGGACTGGTACGGCGCGGTGGCCCGGTTCTCGGGCGCCGACGACAGCGCGACGGCGGCGGCCTACGCCGACGACGTGTACGCCGTGCTGCGCTCCGGTGAGGCGCGCACCACGGACGCCGGCCAGCGGGTCACCCTGGCCGCGCAGCCGAACCTGGCGCCCGACACCTCCCAGCTGAGCCGGGCGGGGCTGCGGACTCCGAGGAAGGCGGGCACCGAGTGTCCCTCGTCGGTGTCCTGCGAGTGGATCCCGGCGCCGTACGAGGAGTTCGGTGACAACGACTACGGCAACCACGACCTGGGGGACCGTCCGGCCTCCCAGAGCATCAAGTACATCGTCGTCCACGACACGGAGGGCGCCTGGGACGGGGTCCTCAACCTGGTGCAGGACCCCACCTATGTGTCGTGGAACTACACGCTGCGCTCCACGGACGGTCACATCGCCCAGCATGTGAAGGCCAAGGACGTCGCCTGGCACGCGGGCAACTGGTACATCAACGCCAAGTCCATCGGCCTGGAGCACGAGGGTTTCCTGGCGAACCCGGACGCCTGGTACACGGAGGCGATGTACCGGTCGTCGGCGCGGCTGGTGAAGTACCTCGCCAAGCGGTACGGCATCCCGCTGGACCGGCAGCACATCCTCGGCCACGACACGGTGCCGGGCCCGACCACGTCGACGGTTCCGGGCATGCACACCGACCCGGGCCCGTACTGGGACTGGCGCCACTACTTCGAGCTGCTGGACCGTCCGCTGAAGGCGGCCGCCGGCAAGAAGGGCGGCCTGGTCACCATCCGCCCCGACTACGCCGCCAACCAGCCGGAGTACACGGGCTGCGTCACCGCGGGCCAGCCGTGCGCGGCGCACGGGTCGAGCGAGGTGCGGCTGTACTCGGGGCCCGGCGAGACCTACCCGCTGATCAGGGACATCGGTCTGGGCACGACTCCGACGACCGGGGTGAACGACCTGTCGTCCCGGGTCTCCACCGGCCAGCAGTACGCGGTGGCCGGGCGGGAGGGCGACTGGACGGCGATCTGGTACCTCGGACAGAAGGCCTGGTTCCGGAACCCGGCGGCCGCGCCCACGGCGGTGAACGCGACCGGCCTGGTGGTCACACCCGAGGAGGGCTCGGCCGACGTCCCGGTGTACGGGCGGGCCTATCCCGAGGCGTCGGCCTACCCGGCGGGAGTGCCCGCGCAGGCGGTGTCCCCGCTGCCGTACAGGCTGCCGGCGGGGCAGGAGTACGTCGTCGGTGACAAGGTGCCGGGCGAGTACTACTACGCGGTCACCTTCAGTACGGACTCGCACCGGGTCGTGGTCGGCCAGGACCTGTACTACGAGATCCAGTTCGGCCACCGGGTGGCGTTCGTCCGCGCGGCGGACGTGCGCGTGGCGCCGTCGGCCGGCTGACCGCCTCAGCCCTGCTGGAACAGCTCCGCGGGGAGCGGCTTCAGCAGGGCGTACAGGTCGTCGGTGATGGGGCGGTCCCAGGCGGCGATGGTCACCAGGACGTTGTCGCTGCGGTCGAACTGCACGCAGGAGATCCGGCTCTCGGAGAGCTTGAGGCGCCGCACGATCAGCAGGTTGTCGCCCTGCATCACGGGCATGTCCTCGGTGCCGACGACGGTGACCTCCTCGTCGTTCTCCAGGGCCAGCAGCAGCTGCGCCACCTCGAAGGGCACCTCGGTCTCGGCGACGTCACGGGCCGGGGAGCCCTCCGGCAGATTGCCGATGATCATCGCGGGGCCGCGGCCGCCGAACAGGTCGTAGCGCAGGAAGACGCCCTGGCAGGTGCCGTCGGGGGCGGGCAGCAGTCCGGCGCCGAGGTTGCCGGGCCAGTCGCCCGGATCCATGGCCAGGACGTCGAATTCAGGCCCGGCGGGCGTGGCACTGCGGCGGCGGAGGAACGACATGCGGCCATGGTACGTGGCCGGGCGCCTTCCGTGACGTGCGGGCGCCCCCGCCGTGGTGACGATCTCCGCCCGGCACCGCGCGGCTGTCTCAGCGCCGCGGGGAGCCCTCGGCGGCGTCCTGGCCGCGCGGCTTTTCGCCCAGCGCCCACGCCAGGCCCGTACGGTCGGTGCCGACCTTCCTGCAGACCGCCGAGAGCAGCCGTACGACGGTGTGCTCGTCGGTGCGCAGTTCCCCCGCGATCTCGGTGTCGGTGCGGCCGCGGGCGGTGAGGGCGGCGGCGGTGCGCTCGCGGGCGGTGAGGGTGTCTGTCTCGGTGCCGTGCAGGAGGCGGGGACGCAGGCCGGCGGCGGCGAGTTCGTCCCGGGCCTGCTCGGCGAGGCCGTCGGCGCCGCACTGCACGGCCGCGTCCAGTCCCCGGTAGAGGTGCTCGGCGGCCTCCCCGGGGCGGGCGGTACGGCGCAGCTCGGAGCCCAGGGCGACCAGGGCGCAGGCGAGCTCGTAGGCGGCCGGGGAGCGTTCGAGGTGGGCGACGGACTCCTTCAGCAGCGGCACCCGGGCCGACGGCGGGGAGACCTCGGCGGCGATGCGCAGGGCCTGGCCGACGGCGGAGGGCGCGCCGAACTGGCGGGCGCGGTCCACCGCCTCCCGTGCGGTGGCGACGGCGCGTTCGGGGGCCTCGTGGCTCTCGGCGCGGGCGAGGTGGAGCTGCCACGGACACCAGGAGGGGTTGCGCACGCCGCGCGGGCCCAGACGGCGGCCCGCTGCGGACAGCTCCGCGGCGGCCTCCTGGGTGAGCCCGCGGGCGAGGAGCAGTTCGCCGTGGACCGTCTGCGCGTCGGGGAAGACGACGGCGGCCGGGTAGGGCGCGCAGAAGAAGTAGTCGTCGCCCACCCGGGCGGCCTCCGCGACCCGCCCGCGGGCGAGCAGGACCTCGATGAGGATGCCCACCGCGTACCAGTGGGCGGGGGTGCCGGGTCCGACGCGTGCGGCCAGGCGCAGGCCCGCGCGGACGAAGTCCTCGGCCTCGGCGAGCCGGCCGCGGCGGAAGCGGACGTAGGCGAGAAGGGTGTACGCGAAGGAGAGGTGGGCGCCGCGCCAGCCCTGCCGTTCGAAGTCGGCGATGCCGGCGGCGAAGAGTTCCTCGGTGCGGCCCGGCCGGTCGCAGTAGAGGAAGGCGAGGGCGACCAGGACGGGTACCTCGAAGCCGCGGTCGGGCTCGGCCCAGCCGAGGCCGCCGACCAGGGCGCGTTCGGCGTGGTGCAGGGCGACCTGGGCGGGTTCGCCGCGCAGGACGGCGTCCCAGGTGCGCAGGCCGATGATGTACCGCTCGGTGAGGTCGCGGCCGGTCAGCCGGTCGGCGAGCCGGGTGAGGCGGCGGGAGCGTGAGGGGTGGTCGGGTTCGTCGGCGCGGAAGGCGTCCCACATGAACTGTTCGGCGACCATGCGCAGCCTGACCCGGGCGTCGTCGGTCACCCGGATCTCGCGGGCGAGGCTGTCGGTGGCCTCGGCGAGGCGGTCGCTGTGGGCGAGGACCTGGGAGAGCCGGTAGACGATGCGGTGGCGCAGGTCGGGGTCGGCGACGGGTTCCTCCAGGGCGGCGCGCAGGTGGTTGACCGTGGTGGCCGGTTCCGTGAGCAGGGAGGCCGAGCCGAGTTCGTACAGGACGGCGGCCCGGTCCTCGAAGGGCGGCGGTTCGCGCAGGGCGCGGGCCAGGTAGCGGCGCGCCGCGTCGGGGGCGCCGGCCCGCAGGGTCTCGACGGCGGCGGCGCGCAGCTGCCGCACGACCCAGGTGTCGCCCTCGGGGTGGGTCTCCAGGAGATGGCGGGCCGCGACCGCGGGTCCCTGGCCCTCGTCGACGACGCACCAGGCGGCCTGGCCGTGCAGGGCGACGCGGACGCCGGCGGGGATGGCCCGGTAGACGGCGGTGGCGATGAGGGGGTGGACGAACTCCAGGGTCTCGGCGCCGGTGAGGATACGGGCGCCGCGCAGGGCGTCGGCGGCGTCGGCGGCCTCCTCGTGGCCGAGTCCGGCGACGGCGGCGGCGAGCGCCGGCTGGATCTCGGTGCCGAGCACGGCGCAGGCCCAGGCGAAGCGCACGGTGGAGGCGCCGAGGCGTTCGAGGCGGGCGATGAGGCCGCTGCCCTTGACGGCGGCGGCGAGGTCGCGCAGCAGGTGGGCCCCGGGTTCGGTGGGGCTGAGTCCGCGATCGCGCACCTTGGCGGTGAGTTCGACCGCCTCGAAGGGGTTGCCGGCGGTGACGGCCCAGCACTCGCGGCAGAACGCGTCGTCGGCGTGCGCGCCGAGCGCCTCGCGGACCAGCCGGGTGACGGCGCCCGCGCTGAGCGGTTCCAGGTCCAGGGGGCGTCCGCCGGCGCGGCCGGGCAGTCCTCGCAACGACTCGGCGTGGTCGGGGAGTTCGTCGGGGCGGTAGGCCACGACGACGAGCAGCGGGAGTTGTTCGGCGCGGGGTGCGAACGCGGCCAGCCAGCCGAGTGATTCGGGGTCGGCCCAGTGCGCGTCGTCGAGGACGACGACCATGGGGGCGTGCCGCACGGCGAGGTGGGTGAGCACCCAGTCGAGGCCGTCGCGCAGCCCCTGGGGGTCGGGCGGGGCGCCGTCGGTGGGGGCGCACAGGCCGAGGGCGGGTCCGACGATGTCGTACCAACTCCCCAGCGAGGCGCGCAGTTCGCTCTCCTCGGAACCGGCGAGCGCGGGTTGCAGGAGCTGGCGGGCGACGTGGAAGGCGACGCGCTGTTCCTGTTCGCCGCCGCGGGCGGACAGCACGGCACAGCCGCGTGCGGTGGCGCGGCGGCGGACCTCGGTGAGCAGGGTGGTCTTGCCGATGCCGGCGCGACCGGCGAAGGCGAGGAGCGCGTCCCTGGGGCGGCCTCTGGGTGCGGCGCCGTCCGCGCGCAGACCGGTCAGTTCCTCCAACGCATCGTCCACAGCGGCGAGTTCGCTCTCGCGCTCGAGGAGCCTGCTGCTCCGTGCGCTGCGCCGGCTCATGGTGCACCCCCTGTCCCGGCGGGACACCCGCACGGGGAGCGAGCACGCACCGTGACCTACAGGGACCTCAGCGTACGCCGTCGACGGGTCGCGCGACCCGGTTCGCGCATTACTGACCGAGTCCGTCACGGGCGGTGGTGTTCGGGGTGGCGGGCGACGCGGGCGCGGTTGCCGCAGGACGGCTTGCACCACGCCGGGCGCCGGTGCCCCCCGGGGAAGTGGCACCCTGCGGCGGGGCGCGCGGCAGGTGCCGGTCGGGAGCGGTGCGCAAGGCGATCGCCGCCCGCGCCCGAGCACGGTGACCAACTCGCGCACCGGGTGCGCCCTGAGAGTGTACCAGCGGTTCGGCGCCCTCGGGTCACCGCGGCACGGGCACGGTGGGTGTGCGGCCGGCCGCCGCGCTGAGGCGCTCGACCGTCGGGGCACGGGCGGCGGGCGGGCCGCGTCGGCGGGGTCGGCTCGGCGGGGCGTACGGCGCGGGCGAAGAGGGCGCGGACGGCGGCAGCTCACGGACCGCGTCGGCGTGTTGTCCGCCGGGACCGGCGTCCGCCGTGCCGGCCCCGTCGGGGCGCACGCCCACACGGCTGCGGGCGCCCCACCCGGATGAATCGCCGGGTCGCTCCCGGCGGCGGGTCACGTCAGGTCGAACTCGCCTTCCCGCGCGCCCGAGACGAACGCGCCCCACTCCGCGGGCGAGAAGATCAGGGAAGGGCTTTCCGGGCGGCCACTGTTGCGCATCGCGATGAATCCCTCGACAAAGGCGATCTGGACATCTCCCAGGCCACGGCTGCTCGAGTGCCAATCGGCGCCGCTGAGGTCCAGCTCGGGCTTGTCCCAGCCCATGAGCGGCTGCTGCTGGATGATGGTCTCGGCCACGTCGTGCTCCTCCCGATTGCGTCGTCCGCGGCCAGCCTAGCGACCGGTTCCTGGCGCCGACAGGCCACGTGAGGGGGACCTTTCAGGAGTCGGGGCGCTGTGAGCCCACGAGCCACATGGAGAAGAACTGCGATCCTCCGCCGTAGGCGTGCCCCAGCACCCTGTGCGCCCCCTCCACCTGGTGTTCTCCGGCCTGACCGCGCACCTGGAGGGCCGCCTCCGCGAACCGGATCATGCCGGAGGCGCCGATCGGATTGGCCGACAGGACACCCCCCGACATGTTGACGGGCAGATCGCCGTCCAGCTCGGTGACGCCGGCCTCGGTGAGCTTCCAGCCCTCCCCCTCGTCGGCGAACCCCAGGTTCTCCAGCCACATGGGCTCGTACCAGGAGAACGGCACGTACATCTCGACGGCGTCGATGTCGCGTCGCGGGTCGGCGACGCCGGCCTGCCGGTACACGTCGGCCGCGCAGTCCTTGCCGGCCTGCGGCGACACGAAGTCCTTGCCGGCGAACAGCGTCGGCTCGCTGCGCATGGCGCCGCCGAGCATCCAGGCGGGCGGCCGGGGAGCGCGGGCGGCTCCGGCCCGGTCGGTGAGGACCATCGCGCAGGCGCCGTCGGAGGAGGGGCAGGTCTCCGAGTAGCGGATCGGGTCCCAGAGCATCGGCGACGCCTGCACCCGCTCCAGGGTGATGTCGTGTTCATGCAGATGGGCGTAGGGGTTCTTCAGCGCGTTGCGGCGGTCCTTGTACGCGACCAGCGAGCCGACCGTGTCGGGTGCGCCGGAGCGCCGCATGTACGCGCGGACGTGCGGCGCGAAGAAGCCCCCCGCGCCGGCCAGCAGGGGCTGCTGGAAGGGGATCGGCAGGGACAGGCCCCACATGGCGTTCGACTCGGACTGCTTCTCGAAGGCGAGGGTCAGCACGGTCGCGTGGACACGCGCCGCCACCAGGTTGGCGGCGACCAGGGCGGTGGACCCGCCGACGGAGCCCGCGGTGTGCACCCGCAGCATGGGCTTGCCCACGGCGCCCAGCGCGTCGGCGAGGTACAGCTCCGGCATCATGACGCCCTCGAAGAAGTCGGGCGCCTTGCCGATGACGACGGCGTCGATGTCGGCCCAGGTCAACTCGGCGTCGTCCAGGGCACGTCGGGCGGCCTCGCGGACGAGGCCCGCGATGGACACGTCCCGGCGCGCGGCGACGTGCTTGGTCTGGCCGATGCCTACGACGGCCACGGGCTCCTTGCTCATCGCGGATCCCCTTCGAGTACGGCGACCAGGTTCTGTTGCAGACAGGGACCGGACGTGGCGTGGGCGAGGGCGCGGTCGGAGACGCCCCGGTGGATGCCGGCGGCGGCCTCGCCGATGCGGATCAGCCCGGCGGCCATGACCGGGTTGGCGGCGAGCGCGCCTCCGGACGGGTTGACGCGCACCGACTCGCCGAGCCGCAGCGCCCGGCGCAGGACGACCTCCTGCGAGGTGAAGGGCGCGTGCAACTCCGCGGTGTCCACGGGCCGTTCGAAGGCACCCGCGCGTTCGGCGGCCAGCCGGGCGGAGGGTGAGTCGGTGAGGTCGCGGACGCCCAGGCCGTGCGCCTCGATGCGGTGGTCGATACCGCGGATCCAGGCGGGCCGCCCGCACAGGTCCCGGGCGCGTTCCCCCGCCGCGAGGATCACGGCCGCGGCGCCGTCGCCGACCGGCGGGCAGTCTCCGGTGCGCAGGGGTCGTACGGCGTACCCGCCCTGCGGCACCGAACCGCGCAGCTGGGCGTGGGAGTTCGCGGTGGCGTCCGCGCGGCTGCGGGCGCCGACGGCGGCCAGCGCGGGCTCGTCGGTGGCTCCCGCGTCGATGAGCGCCTGCGCCTGGAGGGCGGCGAGGGAGACGGCGTCGGGCCACAGCGGGGCCACGTAGTACGGGTCGAGCTGCCGGGTCAGGACGTCGCGCACCGACCCGGGCGAGGACTTGCCGTAGGAGTAGACGAGGGCGGTGTCCGCGTCCCCCGTGAGCAGCTTCGTCCAGGCCTCGTACAGCGCCCACGCGCCGTCCATCTCGACGTGCGACTCGGAGATCGGCGGCCAGGCGCCCACACCGTCGAGGGCGAGGGTGAAGGAGAAGGCCCGGCCGGCCAGGTAGTCGCTGGAGCCGGAGCAGGTGAAGTCGATGTCGGCGGTCTTCAGTCCGGTCGCGTCGAGCACCTCGTGCAGGACCGGCATGAGCAGCTCGACCTCGGAGAGTTCCTCGCTCGTGCGCCGGTGGTCGGTCTGCGCGAAGGCGACCACGGCAATGTCACGCGTCACAACAGCTCCTTGTAGGTGTCGTACTCCGCGTCGGCTTCGCCCGTGGGCCGGTAGTGGTCGGGATGGCGGGCGCCCTCCTTCCACACCGGTTCGACGCGCAGGCCCATGCGCACCTGGTCGTAGGGGATGCCCGCGATCCGGCCGTGCAGGGCGAGATCGGCGCCGTCGAGGGCGATGTGGGCGTAGACGTAGGGCACCTCGATGTCGAGGTTCTTCGCCTTGATGTTGACGATGCAGTACGTGGTGACCGTGCCGCGCGGACCCACCTCGACCTGTTCGGATGTGGCCAGGCCACATGTGGGGCAGGCACCCCTCGGCGGGACGTACACCTTGCGGCAGTTCGGGCAGCGCTCCCCCACCGTCCGCCGCGCGGAGAGGCCGGCGATGTAGGCGGACTGGGCGCGGCCGGGCGAGTAGGTGTAGTCGAGGCGGGCGGGCGCGACGATGCCCGTGACCATGTTCTCGAAGTCACCGCTGTGGCCGGTGGCCCCGTGTCGCCCGCCGGGGACCGTGTCCTCGTCCTCGGCGGAACCGTCGTACGGCTCGAAGCAGGCGATGTCGGTGATGGCGCCGGCGCGTTCCCCGGCCCAGCGGACCCGCACCCGCATCCCGCTGCGCACCGCGTCGGGTCCGGGTACGTCGAGGACGTGCAGCAGGGCGGTGTCGGCGCCGTCGAGGCGGACCAGGACCCAGGCGAACGGGGTGTCGAGGGGCTGACCGCGGCGGGGTTCGTGGTTCCAGGCCCAGGTGGTGACCGTACCGGTGGAGGCGACCTCGACGAGATCGCCTATCTCCTCGGCCGTGACCGGGTCGTACTCGACGGGCGGGACGAGCGTCCTGCCGTCGCGGGTCTGGACCCCGAGCACGACCCGCTCCCGCAGACCGGTGAGGAAGGCGCTCTGGACGGGGCCGAGGGAACGGGTGAAGGGGAATTCGAGGACGAGGGGCGCCTTGAGGACTTCGGGCATCGGGGACGGTCTCCTTCGCGGCTCGGGGACGCTGGTGGACGGGTGGCCGCACTCAGGCACGCCGGTAGACGGGCGGCCGCTTCTCGGTGAAGGCGCGGGCCCCTTCCCTGGCGTCGGCGGTGTCGAACACGGGCCAGCCGCGTTTCAGTTCGGCGGCCAGTCCGTCCGACTCGGTCATCTCGGCGGTCTCGTACACGGACGCCTTGACGGCCTCGACGGCCAGCGGGCCGCAGGCGTTGACCTGTTCGGCGATCGCCAGGGCCGCGGTGAGCGCGGTGCCGTCCGGGACGACCCGGCCGACCAGTCCGATGTCTGCGGCCTCCCGGGCGGTGTAGGAGCGGCCGGTGAGCAGCATCTCCAGGGCGTGCGTGCGGGGGATCTGACGCTGCAGGCGGACCGTGGAGCCGCCGATCGGGAACAGGCCGCGTTTCACCTCGAACAGGCCGAAGGTCGCGGACTCGCCGGCCACCCGGATGTCGGTGCCCTGGAGGATCTCCGTGCCGCCCGCGACGCAGTACCCCTCGACGGCGGCGATCACCGGTTTGCGCGGACGGTGATGGCGCAGCATCGCCTTCCAGTGCAGGTCCGGGTCGGCCTTGAGGCGGTCCCGGTGCCGCTCGCCCTCCATGCCCCCGCCGGCGAGGGCCTTGAGGTCCATGCCGGCACAGAACGCGCCACCCGCGCCGGTCAGCACGACCGAGCGGATCTCCGCGTCCTCGTCGGCCTCGACCCAGCCGTCGTACAGGCCCACGAGCATCGACAACGAGAGCGCGTTCCTGGCCTCCGGCCGGTTGAGCGTGAGCACCAGTGTGGCGCCTTCGCGCCGCACGGTGAGGTGTTCCGTCCCACCCATCGCCCATCTCCCCTCTGAAAGAACGAGAACAGGTTGCAGGAGGCGCGAAGGCACTTCAAGGGTTTTCTGACACTCAGTCAGATTTATTCGGCGCGAGCCCTTCCCAGTTGCCCCGCCCTTTGCTCTGATGACCGGCGAGCCGACAGTCGAGCGCCAGGAGGAGCGGTGGAGTACAACATTGCCGACCTGTTCGAGTCGGTCGTCGACGTGGTGCCGGATCGCGAGGCGCTGGTGTACCTGGACCGTCCCGGCACGGGCGCGGAACGCCGCCTGACGTACGCCGAACTGGACGCGGCGGCCAACCGCATCGGTCACCATCTGGTCGACAGCGGGATACGGCCCGGCGAGCACCTCGGGCTGCACCTCTACAACGGCGTCGAGTACCTCCAGACCGTGCTCGGCTGCCTCAAGGCGCGGATCGTGCCGGTCAACGTCAACTACCGCTATGTCGAGGAGGAGTTGGTCTACCTCTACCGGGACGCCGACCTGGTGGCTCTGGTCTTCGACGCGGAGTTCACCGACCGGGTGGCGGCGGCGCTGCCGCGGGCGGAGAAGCTGCGGCACCTGGTAAGGGTGGGCATTGCCCCGCCCGGGGCCGCCGAGGTGCCCGCCACCGCCTTCACCGACGCCGAGATCACCGGCTCGCCGCAGCGCGGCTTCCCACGGCGCTCGGGCGACGACCAGTTCATCATCTACACCGGCGGCACCACCGGGATGCCCAAGGGCGTGATGTGGCGCCAGGAGGACCTGTTCTTCTCGGGGCTCGGCGGCGGCGCGCCGACCGGGCAACCGGTCGGGAAACCGCAGGAGGTCGCCGAGCGGGTCGCGGCCGGCGGCGCGGGCATCACCTTCTTCCCCACTCCCCCGCTGATGCACGGCACGTCGACGCTGACGGCGTTCATCGGCTTCAACTTCGGGCAACGGGTGGTACTGCACCGCAAGTTCGCGGCCGAGGAGGTGCTGCGGACCATCGAGAGGGAGAAGGTCACCAGCATCTCCCTGGTGGGCGACGCGATGCTGCGGCCCCTCATCGACGCCCTCGACGGCCCCATGAAGGGCACCGACTGCTCCTCCGTGTTCAGCGTGTCGTCCTCGGGCGCGATCATGTCCGACACGGTGCGCCGCCAGTTCCGGGCCCACCTGCCGAACGCGATGCTGCTGAACAACTTCGGTTCCTCCGAGTCGGGCTTCAACGGCACGGCGACGGAGGACTCCGGGCCCGAGCGCGGCTTCCGCGTGCGCGTCAACTCCCGCACCCAGGTCGTCGACCCGGCGACCCGCGAGCCGGTCGCCGTGGGCGAGGTGGGCCGGGTCGCGCAGTGCGGCCACGTCCCGCTGGGCTACTACAACGACCCCGCGAAGACCGCGGAGACCTTCTACGAGAGGGACGGCGAGCGCTGGGTGCTGCTGGGCGACATGGCCACCGTCGACGAGGAGGGCGTGGTCACCGTCCTCGGGCGCGGTTCGCAGTGCATCAACACGGGCGGCGAGAAGGTCTACCCCGAGGAGGTCGAGCAGGCGCTCAAGACCCATCCGGACGTCTACGACGCCCTGGTGGCCGGGGTGCCGGACGTGAAGTGGGGCAACCACGTGGCGGCGGTGGTGCAACTGCGGAAGGGGGCGCCACGGCCCTCACTGGAGGACCTCCAGTCGTACTGCCGTATCCATCTCGCGGGATACAAGATCCCGCGGCAGCTGGTGATCACGGAAACGATACGGCGCTCGCCCAGCGGCAAGGCGGACTACCGGTGGGCTCGCGAGGTGGTGGTCACGGCGGATCGGTAGACGCGAGGCAGCGGGTCCCCGGTGGGTCTGCCGGGAGCCGTGGGCGTACTCTTTTCGCGCGGTTGACCCGGGCGTTTGAACGGAGTGCCGGGTGGGCCCGTACGCGAGGTCGGCGGCCCTGCCCCGTGGGCCCGGTCCGCCGTGCCATCAGCGGCTTCGCACGGAAGGACCCCCGGGTGTCGCACCTCACGCCCCCTCGTCAACTGCCGGAGACGGACGCGGACGCATCGGACAGAACCACAGCCGAGGAGACCTCGACCGCTCCCGCGGTGACCGGCGCCGAGCCCGGCGCCCCGGGGGACGCGAAGCCCGCTGACGGGGAGGTGACCGACGCGGCGGCCGGGGCGACCGAGCCGGCGGTGAACGCCGGGGCGCGGGAGGACGGGGCGGACAGACGCCCCGCGGCGGAGCGGGCGACGGACGGCGCGGAGGACGGCGCGGAGGACGGCGCGGAGGACGGGAAGGCGACCACCGAGGAAGACGTCCCGCACGCCACCTCCACCGGCGAGGCGACCACCGAGGCCGACGCCCAGCACGCCACCTCCACCGGCGAGGCGACCACCGAGGCCGACGCCCAGCACGCCACCTCCACCGGCGAGGCGACCGGCGAAGGGTCCGACGACGAGGTCGGCGACGAGGCGGCGGCCTCCATCTCCACGACCGCCGACCCCTCTTCCGGCCGCCCCGGCTGGTTCGGGTGGCGCCGTCGGCACCCCCGCGCCGCCCGCGCCGTGCGGGTGGGCACGAGTGTCCTGGCCGGGGCGCTGGTGTTCGTCGTGCTCGTCATACCCAACCGCCTCGACCGGATCAATCCGCAGGCGTTCCTCCGCCTCCCCGTCGAGGCGATCTTCCTCGCGGCCGTCCTGCTCGTACTGCCGTCGAGGGCACGGCGGATCACGGCCGTCGTCCTGGGGGCGCTCCTCGGACTGTCCACCGTCCTGAAGTGCCTCGACATGGGTTTCCGCCAGACTCTGGCCCGGCCGTTCGACCTGGTCTTCGACTGGGTTCTGCTGAGCGACGCGGCGGACTGGATGAAGGACTCGTTCGGCCGCTCGGGTGAGGTGCTCGCGGTCATCGGGCTGATCGTCCTGCTCGTCCTCGTGCTCGTGCTGAGCGCGCTCGCGACGGTGCGACTGGCGAACGTGATGGCCCGGCACCGGTCCGTGGCCGTGCGCGGCACGCTGGTCCTCGGCACGGCCTGGATCATCTGCTTCACCATGGGCGTGCAGTTCGGCGGCGTCACGGTCGCCACCAAGGGCTACAGCCAGTACCTCGCCAACCGCGTGCAGTACGTCCGCGACGGCCTCGGTGACGCCGACGTGTTCAAGAAGCAGCTCGCCGTCGACGCCTTCGCCGACACCCCGAAGGACCAGTTGCTGACCGGTCTGCGCGGCAAGGACGTGCTGTTCACCTTCATCGAGAGCTACGGCCGGGTGGCGATCGACGATCCGGCGATGGCCCCGGAGCTCGACGCGACGCTCAAGGAGGGCGACGCCAGGCTCAGGACGGCCGGTTTCGCGGCGCGCAGCGGCTGGCTCAGGTCGCCCGTGACGGGCGCCGGCAGCTGGCTCGCCCACTCGACGTTCCTGTCCGGCCTGTGGATCAAGAATCAGCAGCGGTACCGGACCCTGACCACCGGCGACCACGCCACCCTCACCAGCTACTTCCAGAAGACCGGCGCCTGGCGCACCGTCGGCATCGTCCCGGGCGTGCGCAAGGCCTGGCCCGAGGGCAGGTACTTCGGCCTCGACCACATCTACGACTCCACGCATCTCGGCTACCAGGGCCCCTACTTCAGCTGGACGCCCGTGCCGGACCAGTTCAGCCTGGAGGCGTTCCAGCGCCTGGAGCACGGCAAGAAGGACCGCGACCCGATCATGGCGGAGATCATCCTGGCCTCCAGCCACAACCCCTGGGCTCCCATCGCCCACACGATCGGCTGGGACGACCTCGGCGACGGCTCGGTGTTCGAGCAGATCAAGAAGGAGGGCAAGAACCCCACGGAGGTCTGGAAGCACCCGGCGAGCGTGCGCACCGAGTACCGCAAGGCCATCCAGTACTCCCTGGACAGCCTGACCCAGTGGATGCAGAGGTACGGCGACAAGAACACCGTCCTCGTCTTCCTCGGCGACCACCAGCCGGTGCCCACCGTCACGGGCGGCAGCACCAGCCGCGACGTCCCGGTCACGATCGTCGCGCACGACCCGAAGATCCTGGACCGCATCTCCGACTGGGGATGGACGGACGGTCTCAAGCCGGCCGCCAACGCGCCGGAGTGGGGCATGGACAAGTTCCGCGACCGCTTCATGACGGCGTACCAGAAGTGACGGCGCCCCCGGCCCTCTCGCGCGGCCGGGGGTTCTACACCGTTGTGGGCGGCGGCGTCGCGCTCCCCGCGAGGAACGCTTCGACACGACGGCTGAACCAGCGCGGGTCGTCCAGCCAGGGGTAGTGGCAGGCGCCGGGCTGGACGACGAACTCGGCGTCCGGGAACACCTGAGCGGCACGTCGGGCGAGTTCGGGGCGCGGGCCGCCGTCGAGTTCCCCGGCGAGCACGAGTACCGGCGCGGTCAGTGCCGCGAGGGCCGCCCGGGTCGCGGGCGGGTCGTAGGCGCCTTCGGAGCCGTACACGCCGGCCGCCTCGTCGTTGCACTCGTCGTCGCCGCGCGCGTCGTGCTGCTGAGCCGCCTCGTCCCATCGGCCGTAGAAGAACGGGGCGAACACGGGATCGAAGTCCCCGTCGCCCGCGAGCCACTTCTCGAACGGCGCGACCGCCTCCGCGAACCACGGCTCGTCCTTCCGCAGCCGCGCCGCGGCCAGCCGGTCCTCGGCCGTGACGGGCATCCCGAGCGCCCACGCTGTGGCGGTGATCAGCGCCAGCCGGGCCACCCGACGCGGGTGGCGGGCGGCGTACAGCGTCGCGAGATTGCCGCCCGCAGAGTGCGCGAGCACGTCCATCCGCTCCAGCCCCAGGTGGACGCGCAGCGCCTCCACGTCCCCGACCAGCCGGTCGCAGCGGTACGTCGCCGGGTCCTCGGGCACGGCGGAGTCGCCGGTGCCCCGCAGGTCGAGCAGGATCAGACGCCGGTGCGCGGCGAGTCCGCCCAGGTCTCCGAGGTAACGGGACGCCCGCATGGGGCCCCCGGGCAGCACGACGAGCGGCTCCCCGTCGCCTCGCACGTGATAGGCCAGTTCGGTTCCGTCGGGCGCGGTGAGAGTCGGCATGGCGTCGATCTTCGTAGCCGCGCGACGTGACCGCAACCAAATTGCCGCCCCTGCCGCGCGGCGCGCCGAGAAAGGGCCCGTCGACCTCTTGCCTGGGCCCGTCCGGTTTGGATTACTGATCCCAACAGCTCGACCGAATGATCGGTCGTCCGAATTGACGCGTTTGGTGAGGGAGACACCCCCATGGTGGATGCGACGGAGCCGCTGGACGCGGGGGAACGGCTCGACGCGGAGGCGCTGCGGGCCCTCCAGCTGGACCGGCTGCGCACCTCCCTGCGGCACGCCTACGATCATGTGCCCTTCTACCGGGAGTCGTTCGACAAGGCCGGTGTCCGCCCCGAGGACTGCCGGACCCTCGACGATCTGCCCCGGTTCCCCTTCACCACGAAGGCCGACCTGCGGGAGAACTACCCGTACGGGATGTTCGCCGTGCCCCAGGACCGGATCCGACGGCTCCACGCGTCCAGCGGCACCACCGGCCGCCCCACGGTGGTCGGTTACACGGACGGGGACCTGTCCCGGTGGGCCGACCTGGTAGCCCGTTCCCTGAGGGCGGCGGGCGGCCGGCCCGGGGACAAAGTGCATGTGGCGTACGGCTACGGCCTGTTCACCGGCGGCCTGGGCGCCCACTACGGCGCGGAACGGCTCGGCTGTACGGTCATCCCCGCGTCCGGCGGCATGACGGCCCGTCAGGTCCAGCTGATCCGGGACCTGGAGCCCGACGTCATCATGGTGACCCCCTCCTACATGCTCACCCTCCTCGACGAGTTCGAACGCCAGGGCGTCGACCCGCGCGGCACCTCCCTGCGCGTGGGAGTCTTCGGCGCCGAGCCCTGGACCGAGCGGATGCGTCAGGAGATCGAGGAGCGGTTCGCGATCGACGCCGTCGACATCTACGGGCTGTCGGAGGTGATGGGCCCGGGCGTCGCGCAGGAGTGCGTGGAGACGAAGGACGGGCTGCACATCTGGGAGGACCACTTCCTGCCGGAGGTCGTCGACCCGGTCACGGGCGAGGTGCTGCCGGACGGCGAGCGGGGCGAACTGGTCTTCACCTCACTCACCAAGGAGGCCATGCCCGTGGTCCGTTACCGCACCCGGGACCTGACGCGGCTGCTGCCGGGCACGGCCCGGGTGTTCCGCCGTATGGAGAAGGTCACCGGCCGCAGCGACGACATGGTGATCCTTCGCGGGGTGAACCTCTTCCCCACGCAGATCGAGGAGATCGTGCTGCGCACGCCGGGTGTCGCCCCCCACTTCCAGCTCCGGCTGACCCGCGAGGGACGCCTCGACGCCCTGACCGTACGGGCGGAGGCCCGGTCCGACGCGACGCCGGAGACCCGGGACGCCGCCGCCCGGGCGATCACGGCGGCCGTGAAGGACGGCATCGGCGTCTCGGTCGCGGTGGAGATCGTCGACCCGGAGTCCCTGGAACGGTCGGTGGGCAAGATCCGCCGGATCGTGGACCTGCGCCGGGACGGGAGCTAGGCCATCTCATGACATTGGTACCTCGCGGTCAGGCCTGGCGGGCGTAGGACGCGAGGCGATCGGCGAGCGCGATGACGAGGTCGCGCAGTTCATCGGGGCGCTCGATGACGAACGGCCGGTCCAGTGAGGCGAGTACCGGAGGCAACCAGTCGAGCCGCTCCGCCCGCAGCTCGACGCGCAGCCAGCGCTCGGTCGCCCGGTCCTCGCCTGCCGCGGGCTCGTACTCCTCCAGGCTCGCGACGCTGACGGGAAGGTGGGCGCGGATCTGCTCAACTGTCCCGTGGATCCGCAAGGTCACCTCATGCCGGTACGCGGCCGTGGCGAACGCTGACAACACACGCTGTGCCGGACCGGGACCCACGGGTGCTTCGAATGAGCCGGGCAGGGTCCGCGCGTCCGCGATGCGATCGAGCCGGAAGGTTCGGTCCTCGCCGATCCGGGCGTCCTTGCCCGTGACGTACCACCGGCCCGCATGGGCGACGATCCCGTACGCGTGCAGCGTGCGTTCGCCGTGCCGCCCGTCGCGGTCGGTGTAGCGGATCGAGACCGGTCGGTGGTGGCGCACCGCATCGGCGATGGTGAGCAGGACCCCAGCGTCCGGGGTGTCGAACTCGCCGGGCTGGTCCGTGAAAGCGAGAGCCTCCAGAAGTGTGTCGAGCCGACGGGCGATGTGCTTGGGCAGCACCCGCCGGATCTTCGCCGACGCCGTCTCGCTTGCCGTGCGCTCCGTCGTCGTCAGCCCTGCTCGGCGGCCGGCGACCAGGCCGAGCAGCACGGCCAGCGCCTCGTCGTCGCTGAGCATGAGCGGAGGCAAGCGGTACCCGGGGGCGAGCCGGTACCCGCCGTAGCGGCCGCGCACCGATTCCACGGGCACATCCAGTTCGATCAGCCGGTCCACATACCGCCGCACGGTGCGCCCTTCGACGCCGAGCCGGTCGGCCAGTTCGGCCACCGTCCGGGTGCCGCCCGACTGCAGCAGCTCCAGGAGTGTCAGCACGCGGGCAGTGGGTCGGGGCATGTGCACAACCTAACGCGAATACAGGACCGATTCTGTCCACTATTTCTCCTAGCCTGCGCAGTGCACGCCTCGCCTCCAGCACAGCCAAGGAGATCCCCATGGACTTCGTCTCGATCCGCATCATCACCAGCGACGTAGCGCGCCTCGTCGAGTTCTACGAGCGAGCCACAGGGGCGCGGGCGACGTGGGCCACCGAAGACTTCGCCGAACTCAAGACCGCGGGCGCCACCCTCGCGATCGCCGGCACCCGCACCGTCCCGCTGTTCGCCCCGGGCTCTGCCCGCCCGGCGGACAACCACAGCGTGATCACGGAGTTCCTCGTCGACGACGTGGACCGCGTTCACCAGAACCTGACCGCCTTCGTCACCGACTTCGTCACCGAGCCCACGACGATGCCCTGGGGCAACCGGTCGCTGCTGTTCCGTGACCCCGACGGCAACCTCGTCAACTTCTTCACCCCCGTCACCCCAGCGGCCATCGAAAAGTTCGCACGCTGACGCCACGCACAGCCGCTCACGCGGGAGCCTTGAGATCCCAGGCTCCCGGTGAACTACTACAACCACGCGCGGCCGCACGCCGCGCTCGGCGGCCGACCGCCCATCAGCCGGACCGCCGGGCGCGACTGCCGGATCGTTTTTCGACCAGTCGCCCAAACCACTCGCGGACATCCCGCAGCAGCTCACCTTCGAGGACTTCGCGTGACCAAGGTCCCGAGACACCACAGCCAGGGAGCCAGGGCCCGCTGTTCGGGTGCGGCCTGCCTGGCTCACGGGGTCCGGCGGACGCGGGTCACGTTCACGGGGTGCCACGGTTCCCACCGGGGGGACCGTCAGCCGCCGGGCGGCATCCGGCAGGCGCCGTCCCGGGTCAGCGCTCGCCCTCGGCCTCCGTGCCGCCGATCAGCGCGGTCCGCGGCGGGCCGCCGGACGCCGGGACGAGCTTCGGCGTGAGCGTGACCGTGATGCGCTGGGTCTGCGCGTGGGCGTACTTCCCGTCCGCCCCCGCGTCGACCACCCAGAGCCGTACCTTGGTGTGCGCGCCGGCCTCACGGGTCACGGCGACGGTGGCCTCGATCTCCACCGGGCCGAGCTCGAACCGGACGGCCTCACCGGCGCCGTCGGTCAGCGAGTCGGTCAGCTGCTGCCGCAACTCACGGATCATGTCGGACAGTTCGATCACGCTTCCCCCTCGCGCCGCGCTACCCGGATGCTACCGACCCGGGCGCCCTCACGCCCCGCTTCCGAACCGGTCCCTGAGTTCCCGCTTGAGGATCTTGCCGCTGGCGTTGCGCGGCAACTCGTCCACGAACAGGACCCGTTTCGGCGCCTTGAACCCGGCGAGGCTCTCGCGGGCGTGCGCGACCAGTTCCTCCTCGGTGACCTCTCCGCGGGCGACGACGACCGCGGTGACGGCCTCGATCCACCGCTCGTCGGGCAGGCCGATCACTGCCACCTCCGCGACGGCGCGGTGCGTGTACAGCGCGTCCTCCACCTGCCGTGAAGCGACCAGCACCCCACCGGAGTTGATGACGTCCTTCACCCGGTCGACGACGGTGAAGTAGCCGTGCGCGTCACGGACGGCGAGGTCGCCGGAGTGGAACCAGCCGTCGCGGAACGCCTCGGCCGTCTCCTCCGGCTTGTCCCAGTAGCCCTCGCACAGCTGCGGTGAGCGGTAGACGATCTCACCGGCCGTGCCGTCCGGCACCTCCTTGCCGTCCTCGTCCACCACCCGGGCGTCTACGAACAGCACGGTCCGGCCGCACGAGTCCATCCGGCCCTTGTGCTCGTCGGGTCCCAGCACCGTGGCGAGGGGACCGATCTCGCTCTGCCCGAAGCAGTTGTAGAAGGCCAGCTTGGGCAGCCGTTCACGCAGCCGCTCCAGGACGGGCACCGGCATGACCGAGGCGCCGTAGTACGCCTTCCGCAGACCGCTCAGGTCGCGCGTGGCGAAGTCGGGGCGGTTGGCCAGGCCGATCCAGACGGTGGGCGGGGCGAAGACGCTGTCGACGCGGTCCGCCTCGATCAGGTCGAACAGCGTGTCGCCGTCCGGCGCGTCGAGGATGATGCTGGTGGCCCCCACGGCGATGTACGGCAGCAGGAACACGTGCAGTTGCGCGGAGTGGTACAGCGGCAGCGCGTGCGCCGGCCGGTCCCCCGCGCTCAGGTCGAGGGCGGTGATCGCGCTGAGGTACTCGTGCACCAGGCCCCGGTGGGTCATCATCGCGCCCTTGGGCAGGGCGGTGGTCCCGGAGGTGTACAGCAGCTGCACCAGGTCCTCGCTGCGCGGCTCGGGACCCTCGTGGAGCGGCGCGGTCGCCAGCAGCGCCAGCAGCGAGTCCCCGGCGTCCCGCAGAGGCAGCGTCGCGACCCCGCCGGGGAGCCGTCCTGCCAGGTCGGGGTCGGTGAGCACCAGGGTGCTGCCGGACTGCCGGATCAGGTACGCGAGGTCCTCGCCCGTGAGGTGGTTGTTCACCGGCACGTGCACCAGGCCGGCGCGGGCGCAGGCGAGGAAGCCGATGAGGTACGCGTCCGAGTTGCGGCCGTAGGCGGCGACCCGGTCGCCGGGGGCCGGCCCCCGGGCCAGCAGCGCGCTCGCCGCTCGGGAGACCGCGTCGTCGAGTTCCTGGTAGGTCCATGAGCGGTCGCCGTACTCGACCGCGACCCGCGCGGGGGTACGTCGGGCGGAGCGTCGCAGAACTCCGTCGACCGTGCTGCCGTGTCCGGGCGTCATGACACATGATCCTCGGCCCGGCGCGAGGCGAGGTCAAGCCGCGGCACGACGGCCCCGCGCGTGCGGCACCGCAGGGCGGGATCCGGTGCCGGGGGGCGGGTGCTGCGGCTCCGTCGCAGGGCAGCCCGTGATGCAGCGGCCATGGCGGCCTTGTGTGGTGCCGCTTCATGTGAGGTACGCACATGCGGGGTGCGCACATGTGAGGTGCGCAATGTGAGGTGCGCACATGTGAGGTGCACTCATGGAGCGGCACCACACCCCGGCTCACCCCGTGATGTGGGCCAGCTTGTCCGGGTTGAGGACGACGTAGAGGTTGTCGACACCCTCGTCCGTCACGTCGACGGTGAGGAGCAGGGGGTTGCCGTCGACCGTGCCCGTCAGGGAGGGGCGGCCGTTGACGTCCACGAGGCGGGGCGCACCGAGCGGCCGGCGGGTGAACAGGTCCGCGAAGCAGGCGGCGACCTGTTGCCGTCCCCCGATGGGGCGCAGCGCCGCCCTCACCCTGCCGCCGCCGTCGCTCCAGACGACGGCGTCCTCGGTCAGCAGGCCGGCCAGGCCCGCCGCGTCGCCGCTCCGCGCGGTTTCCAGGAACCGGGTCAGCAGCGCGGCGTGCGCGTCCTCGGTGAGGGCGAACCGGTCGCGCCCTGCGGCGAGCAGCCGGGCAGCCCGGTGGTGCAGCCGCTGGCAACTGGTCACGGTCGTGTCGAGGATGCGGGCGGTTTCCCCGTACCCCACCTCGCATGCCTCCCCCAGTACGAACACGGCGCGCTCCGGGGGCGACAGACCCTCCATCAGGTGGACGGTGGCGTAGGCGACGGTGTCGCGCAGCCCGGTCGTGCCGATCGGGCCGAGCGCCTCGGTGGCCACCGGTTCGGGCAGCCAGGGCCCGACATACGCCTCGCGGGCCGCCCGCGCCGACCGCAGCTGGTCGAGGGCGAGCCGGGACACGGCCGTGACGAGGAAGGTCCGGGGTTCGCGCGTCTCGTTGCGGCCGACGGCCGACCACCGTGCGTACGCCTCCTGGACGACGTCCTCGGCGTCCCCCATGCCGCCGAGCAGCCGGTAGGCGAGTCCGAGCAGCCAGGGGCGGTACGTCTCGAACGGCTCCATGTACAACTTCCGTGTCCTTCCGGCGGGTTCGTCGAGCGGCACGCGCGCCGGCCGGTGGCCGGCCAGGAGCACCAGACGGCATAACGAGGCCGTCGGCCCATGGTGCGGCGGCGCGCGCGCTGTCCGCGCGCGCCCTCCGCCTTCCGCCGGACGAAAAGTCGCTCGCGTGGTCCCGGAGCCGGTCTACACGGGCCTGGTGCGGCCTTCCCAGTAGGGGTCCCGCAGCCGCCGCTTGTAGAGCTTGCCGTTGGGGTCGCGGGGCAGCTCGGCGATGAAGTCGACGTTCCTGGGCCGTTTGTAGCCGGCGAGCTGTTCGGCGCAGTGGTCCAGGATTGCGGCGGCGAGGCCGGGGCCGGGTTCGTGGCCGGGTGCCGGCTCCACGACGGCCCTGACCTCCTCGCCCCAGTCGTCGTGCGGGATGCCGAAGACGGCGGCGTCGGCGACGGCGGGGTGGGCGAGCAGGACGGACTCGATCTCGGCCGGGTAGATGTTGACCCCGCCCGAGATGATCATGTCGATCTTGCGGTCACGGAGGAAGAGGTAGCCGTCCTCGTCGAGGTATCCGAGGTCACCGACGGTGAAGAAGTCCCCGATGCGGTTCCTGCGGGTCTTGGTCTCGTCCTTGTGGTACGCGAAGCCGCCGGTGTTCATCTTGAGGTAGACGGTGCCGAGTTCACCGGGCGGCAGCCGGTTGCCGTCGTCGTCGAAGACGGCGAGTTCGCTGATCGGCCAGGCCCTGCCGACGGTGCCGGGCTTCTTCAGCCAGTCCTCGGCGGTGGCGAAGGCGCCGCCGCCCTCGCTGGCCGCGTAGTACTCCTCGACGCAGTGCCCCCACCAGTCGATCATGGCCCGTTTGACGTGGTCCGGGCAGGGGGCGGCGCCGTGGATGGCGTGCCGCATGGAGGAGACGTCGTAGCGGCCGCGCACGTCCTCGGGGAGCGCGAGCAGGCGGTGGAACTGGGTGGGGACCATATGGGTGTGCGTGCAACCGTGGGCGTCGATGAGCCGGAGCATCTCCTCGGGCGTCCACTTGTCCATCAGCACCAGCCGGTGGCCGATGTGCAGGGACGCGCCCGCGAACTGGAGCACGGCGGTGTGGTAGAGCGGCGAGCAGACCAGGTGCACGTTGCCGTCGAACGGCTTGATCCCGAAGATGCCGAGGAAGCCGCCGAGGTACGCCTCCTCGGGAACCCTGCCGGGCAGGGGCCGTCGGATGCCGCGTGGGCGCCCGGTGGTGCCCGAGGTGTAGTTCATGACCCAGCCGAGGGTGCGGTCGCCGGGCGCCGAGTCGGGCTGTCCGTCGAGGAGTTCGGCGTACGGCCGGAAGCCCTCGACCGTGCCGACGGCGTACCGGTGGGTGACGGGCAGGCCGGCCTCGTCGGCCGCCTGCCGGGCGGGGCCGGCGAACCGCTCGTGGGTGATGAGCACCTTGGCGCCGGAGTCGGCGACGATCCAGCCGATCTCGGGGCCCACGAAGTGGTGGTTGACGGGGACGAGGTAGAAGCCGGCCTGGCTGGCGGCCAGGTAGGCGGTGAGGAACTCCGCTCCGTTGGGCAGGACGACCGCGAAGGCGTCGCCGCGTTCGAGTCCGGCGGCGCGCAGGCCGTGGACGAGCCGGTTGGCCGCGGCGTGCAGGCGGCCGGCGCTCCACTCCTCGCCGTCGGGGGCGACGAGCACCGTGCGGTCGGGGTCGTGGGCGGCCTGGGCCCAGAATCCGACGGGGGGCGTGCCGGTGGCACCGGCGGGGGGTGTGCTCACGACTGTGCGCTCCTTCCGGCGATGCGGTTGATGCGGTCGACGGCCCGCTCGAAGCCGGTCGTGAGGTCGTCGAAGACGGCCTGGACGCTGCGTTCGCCGGTCATCCGGCCGACGATCTGCCCGACGGGCGTGCCGAGCAGGGGCTCGACCTCGTGCTTCTGGATGCGGGAGACGGCTTCGGCGACGAGCAGGCCCTGCAGGGGCATGGGCAGGGTGCCGGGTCCCTCGGGGTCGTCCCAGGCGTCGGTCCACTCGGTGCGCAGCTGACGCGCGGGCTTTCCGGTCAGGGCCCGGGAGCGGACGGTGTCGCCGGAGCCGGCGGCGAGGAGTTTGCGAGTCAGGGCGGCCGAGTGGAGGTCGGCTTCTGTGGTGGTCAGCCACATGGAGCCCAGCCACACACCCTGGGCGCCGAGGCTGAGCGCGGCGGCCACCTGCTGTCCGCTGCCGATGCCGCCGGCGGCCAGCACGGGCAGCGGGTCGACGGCCTCGACGACCTCCGGGGTGAGCACCATGGTCGCGATCTCGCCGGTGTGGCCGCCCGCCTCGTACCCCTGGGCGACGACGATGTCGATGCCCGCCTCCGCGTGTTTGCGGGCGTGTCGCGCGCTTCCGGCGAGGGCGGCGACCAGGACGCCCTGGTCGTGGGCGCGGGCGACGACGTCGGCGGGCGGGGAGCCGAGGGCGTTGGCGAGCAGCCGGATCGGGTAGTCGAAGGCGACGTCGAGCTGGCTGCGGGCGACCTGCTCCATCCACCCGGTGATGCGCCAGCCGGAGGCCTCCCCGGCGTCGAGTCCGGGGACGCCGTACTTGGCGAGGGTGTCCGCGACGAACCGGCGGTGCCCCTCGGGGATCATCGCCTCGACCTCGGCCTCGCTGACGCCTTCGACCTTCTTCGCGGGCATCACGACGTCGAGGCCGTAGGGCCTGCCGTCGACGTGGGCCTCCAGCCAGTCGAGGTCGCGCTTGAGGTCGTCGGGGGCGGTGTAGCGGACCGCGCCGAGCACCCCGAAGCCCCCGGCCCGGCTGATGGCCGCGGCGACGGCGGGGAACGGCGTGAAGCCGAAAATGGCGTGCTCGACTCCCAGTCTCTTGCTCAACTCCGTCTGCATGGGCGCAGAATGCCGCACTCCTCCGGACGACGGAAGACTTTTTCTGATGCTCCGTCAGATTTCCGGCCGCGCCTCCAGCACCGCCATCGCCGCGTTGTGCCCGGGCACCCCGCTCACCCCGCCGCCGCGCACCGCGCCCGCGCCGCACAGCAGCACGTTCGCGTGCCGGGTCTCCACGCCCCAGCGGCCGGTGTCCTCGTGCGTGTAGGGCCAGGCGAGTTCGCGGTGGAAGATGTTGCCGCCGGGCAGCCGCAGGTCACGTTCCAGGTCCAGCGGCGTCTTCGCCTCGACGCAGGGGCGGCCCTCCGCGTCGGTGGCCAGGCAGTCGGAGAGCGGTTCGGCGAGGTGCGCGTCGAGTTGCGCCAGCGTGGACTTCACCAGTTCGTCCCGTACGGCGTCGTTGTCCCGGCCGAAGAGCCGCGCGGGTGTGTGCAGGCCGAAGAGGGTGAGCGTCTGATAGCCCTGGTCGACGAGGTCGGGGCCGAGGATCGTCGGATCGGTGAGGGAGTGGCAGTAGATCTCCGAGGGCGGGGCGGTGGGCAGTTCACCGGAGGCGGCCTGGCTGTGGGCGACGGCGAGCTGTTGGTAGCCCTCGGCGATGTGGAAGGTGCCGGCGAACGCCTCGCGGGGGTCGACGGAGCTGTCCCGCAGGCGCGGCAGCCGCTTCAGCAGCATGTTGATCTTCAGTTGGGCGCCCTCCGCGGGCTCGGGGGCGGGGTCGCCGGTCAGCGCGGCCAACTCCTGCGGCGAGGCGTTGACCAGGACGTGCCGTGCGGCGACCACTCCCTCCCCGTCCGCGGTGCGGTGCACGACCTCGGCGGTCCGTCCGTCGGTGTCGATGCGCACCACCTCGTGGCCGGTGGCGAGGACCGCGCCCGCCGCCCGGGCCGCCCCGGCCAGGGCTCCGGTCAGGGCGCCCATGCCGCCCACGGGCACGTTCCAGTCGCCCGTGCCGCCGCCGATCACGTGGTAGAGGAAGCAGCGGTTCTGCGGCAGCGCCGGGTCGTGCGCGTCCGCGAAGGTGCCGATGAGGGCGTCGGTGAGGACGACGCCCCGGACGAGGTCGTCGTCGAAGCGGTTCTCGATCGCGACGCCGATCGGCTGCTCGAACAGGGTCTGCCAGGCTTCCTCGTCGTCGACGCGCCGGCGCAGTTCCTCGCGGGTGGGCAGCGGCTCGGTGAGGGTGGGGAAGACCTGCCGGGCGACGTGGCCGGTCAGGTCGTAGAAGCGCTGCCACGCCTCGTACTCCCGCTCGCCGCCCGTCAGGCGGGCGAATGCCTCGCGGGTCCGGCGTTCGCCGCCGCCGACCAGCAGTCCGGTGGGCCGGCCGGCCCGCTCGACAGGGGTGTACGACGAGACGGTTCGGGTGCGCACGCGGAAGTCGAGGCCCAGGTCCCGCACGATCTTCTTCGGCAGCAGGCTGACCAGGTAGGAGTAGCGCGACAGGCGGGCGTCGACTCCGGCGAACGGGCGGGTGGAGACGGCGGCGCCCCCGGTCTGCTCCAGCCGCTCCAGGACCAGCACCGACCGGCCGGCCCGGGCCAGGTAGGCGGCGGCGACCAGGCCGTTGTGGCCTCCGCCGACGATGACGACGTCGTACGTCCGGGGTCCCTCGAGTGCAGGCATCCCTCTTCGTAACACGGGGTGATCCAGGTCGGCCAGAGGTGAGCGGCACATGGACCGTCGCCGCTGCCGGCGCGCCGGCAGCGGGTGGTCAGGGGGCGTCCGGAGCCCGTTGCTGGCGCAGTACCGCGACCCTCCGGTACAGCTCGACGGCCTCCGCGCCGCGTCCGAGCTGTTCCAGGCAGTGGGCCTCGTCGTTGCGGCTGGCGAGGGTGTCGGGGTGCTCGGGGCCCAGGACGCGTTCGCGGGCGGCGGCCACCCGCCGGTACTCGGCCAGCGCGTCGCTCCAGCGGCCCAGCCACCCCAGGCCGACGGCCACCTCCCGGCGGCTGATCAGGGTGTCCGGATGGTCCGGGCCCAGGACCCGCTCGCGGATCGCGCAGACGTCACGGGACTCGGCGAGCGCCTCCTCCCAGCGGCCGAGGCGGCCGAGGTTGACGCCGAGCCCGTGCCGGGCGCGGAGGGTCTCGGGGTGGGCGGGGCCGTGGACGCGGGCGCGGTCGTCGATCAGGTCGCGGTACAGCGTCAGCGCCTGTGCGCTGTGGCCGAGGCGGCCCAGGCTGATGCCCACCTCGTAACGGGCGGCGAGGGTGTCTGCGTGGTCGGGTCCCAGGGCCCGGGCGCGGGCCTCGGCGACCTCCCGGTAGGTCCGCAGGGCTTCCGCCCAGCGGCCCAGCTGTCCCAGCGCGTAGGCGACCTCGTACCGGGTGACCAGGGTGTCGGGGTGGTGCGGGCCGAGCACCCGGGCCCGCGCGGCCGCCACGTCGCAGGCCATGCGGTACGAGTCGTCCGGGCGGCCGAGTCTGCTGAGGTTGAAGGCGAGGTTGTGGCGGCAGCGCAGCGTGTCCGGGTGGTCGGGGCCCATCGCGCGCTCGCGGGCGGCGAGCACCGAGGTGTACACCTGGTGGGCTTCGAAGTGGCGGTCCGACTGGCCCAGCACGTAGGCCACCTCCTGGCGGGCGGCGAGGGTGTCGGCGTGCTCGGCGCCGAGCAGGCGCTCCCTGGCGGCGGCCACGTGGGTGTACTCGCGCAGCGCGTCGTCCGCGTGCCCGGTGCGGCTGAGGGTGAAGGCGAGCTCGTAGCGGCTGGAGAGGGTGTCGGGGTGGTCCGGGCCGAGCAGCCGCTCGCGTTCGTCGGCGACCTCGCGGTGCGCCTCGGCGGCCTCCGACCAGCGGCCCAGCCGCCCGAGGCGGAGCGCCGCGTCATGCCGTCCGGCGAGCGCGGCGACCGCCTGCGCGGACGGATCGGGCAGGCCGGACGGTGCGGGCGGGCCGGCGGCCGGGGGGCGCGGGATCCACTCGCCGGTCAGGCCGGCTCCGGCGTCCGGGGGCGTGGTCCGCAGGCCCGCGCCGGTGGCCTTGTGACCGGTGGTCATCCCGCGGGTCCAGGACGGCAGGCGCCCCTCGCGCTCCGCCGGCCCGGGCCCGCGGAGCACTTCGCCGGACGCCGGTGACGCGGGCGGCCCGAACACCGGCTGCGGGGTCACCACGGTCGGCACGTACGCCGGGGTGGTACGGCCGGCGTCGATCCTGCGGGCCACCTCGCGGGCGTCGTAGGGCCGTTCCTCGGGGAGTTTGGCCAGCAGGTCGAGGATGATCCTCTCCAGGTAGGCGGGCAGTTCGGCGCGGCGGCCGCGCGGCGGCTCGGGAGGCGTGTCGCGGTGGCCGACGAGCACCGACCAGGCGTCGTCGAGATCGAACGGCGGGGCGCCGGTGGCGATCTCGTACAGCACGCAGCCCAGCGAGTACAGGTCGCTGCGCTGGTCCACCTCGGTGCCGCTGATCTGCTCCGGCGACATGTAGTGCGGGCTGCCCATGGCGATGCCGGTGCCGGTCAGCCGGGAGGTGAAGCCGATGTCGTGCCCGAGCCGGGCGATGCCGAAGTCGCAGATCTTCACCGTGCCGTCGGTCAGCCGCACGATGTTCGCGGGCTTCAGGTCGCGGTGCACGATGCCCTGGCGGTGCGTGTAGGCGAGCGCCGCGGACACCTGGCCGGCGATCTCCACCACGTCGGCGACCGGCAGTGGCCGGTGCTCGTTGTCCTCCAGGAGCTGGCTGAGGTTGCGGCCGTCCAGCAGCTCCATCACCAGGTACAGGACGCCGTCGGACTCGCCGAAGTCGTGCACGACGGTCACCCCGCGGTGCTGGAGCGCGGCGGCGACCCGGCCCTCGCGGCGGAAGCGCTCACGCAGCACGGTCGTGAACGACGGGTCGTGGTGCGGCCCGAGCGGTTTGAGGCGCTTCACGGCGACGTGCCGGCCCAGCGACTCGTCCCGCGCGCGCCACACCTCGCCCATGCCGCCCCGCCCGATCAGGTCGAGCAGCCGGTACCGGCCCTGGATCAGCCCGCTGTCCCCCATCTGCCCTGATCGCCCCCGTCGAAGACTCGCCCCACCCTCCCCTGGCCCGCTCCAGTATGGCGAGTGGCCCGTCCAGTATGGCGAGCTACCGACCGGCTTTGTACGGCCGCGGCCGGGAGCCCGGTCCGAGACGGTCCGTCGTGGCCGTCGAGGTCGAGGGCAACACAGCCCGCGTCTCCGGCCGCTTCGTCACCGACGCGACGGTGTACGGCACCCGCGCGAACTGGCGGCTGCGGATGACCATGGACTACGCCCGCGAAGACGACACGTGGTCCGTGGTCCGCTCAGCCGCCACGACCTGGTGAGCGATGGACCCTTGGTTCACCGATCCGCCGGCCCGCTCGCCGTCCTGTCGAGCGTGTCGAGTCGGCGGCTCTCCCCGAACTCGTCGCGCAGCCGCGTGAGTTCCTCCAGACAACGGTGTGCGTTCTGCACCTTGACCTGCTCGTAGCCCTGACCATGTCGGGCAGCGAGGCGATTTCGCCGGCGGACGTGATGGTGAGCGGACTGAACCGGGCACCAGTTCCTCGACCTCTGCCGGTACTGCGCGATGAGTTCGCGCTCCATACGGCGCACCGGGTGATCTCGGCGCCGATCAGACCGAGCCGCCGTCACCAGTGCCAACCATCCCGCTCTTGTGCCAACAAAAAATCCTCGTCACAGCAGGCTAACGCCGTACCCGCGGCATCCCCAGTCCGATCCAGGAGATGATCTCCCGCTGGATCTCGTTGTTGCCGCCGCCGAAGGTGAAGATCACCGCGGAACGGTAGCCGCGTTCGAGTTCGCCGTGCAGCACCGCGCCCGCCGAGCCCTCCTTGAGGGCGCCGGCCGCCCCGACGACCTCCATGAGCCAGGCGTAGGCGTCCCGGCGGGCCTCGGAGCCGTACACCTTGACCGCGGAGGCGTCCTGCGGGGTGAGGGTGCCGTCCTGGACGGCGGTCACCATCTGCCAGTTGAGGAGTTTCAGCGCGTCGAGCCTGGTGTGGGTGCGGGCGAGCAGGCGGCGTACCCAGGGCAGGTCTACGACCCGGCGGCCGTCGGCGAGCTTCGTCTCCGCCGCCCAGCGCCGGACGTCGTGCAGGGCGCGGATGGCCATGGTGCCGTGCGCGGCGAGGGTGACGCGCTCGTGGTTGAGCTGGTTGGTGATCAGGCGCCAGCCCTGGTTCTCCTCGCCGACCCGGCGCGAGACCGGGACCCGGACGTTCTCGTAGTGGCTGGCCGTGGTGTCGTGCGAGGCGAGGGTGTTGATCAGGGTGCAGGAGTAGCCGGGGTCGGTGGTCGGCACCAGCAGCATGGTGATGCCCTTGTGCGGCGGGGCTGCGGGGTCGGTGCGGACGGCGAGCCACACCCAGTCGGCGGTGTCGCCGTTGGTCGTCCAGATCTTCTGCCCGTTGACCACGTAGTCGTCGCCGTCGCGCACCGCGCGGGTCTTCAGGGCCGCGAGGTCGGTGCCGGCCTCGGGCTCGCTGTAGCCGATGGCGAAGTCGATCTCACCGGAGAGGATCTTCGGCAGGAACTGCGCCTTCTGCTCGTCCGTGCCGAACTGCATGATCGTCGGGCCGACGGTGTTCAGCGCCATCAGCGGCAGCGGTACGCCCGCCTGGGACGCCTCGTCGAAGAAGATGAACTGCTCGATCGCCGTCAGGCCGCGCCCGCCGTACTCCTTGGGCCAGCCCACGCCCAGCCAGCCGTCGGTGCCGAGGCGGCGGACGGTGTCGCGGTAGAAGCGCTTCTGGGCGGCGGGGTCGAAGTGCCGGGCCGAGTAGCGGGTGGAGGAGTGGTCGGGCACCAGGTCGGCGAAGTAGGCGCGCAGTTCGGTGCGCAGCCGCAGCTGGTCGGGGGTGTATTCGAGGTGCACGGCGCCTCCAGGCTTGCCAAGGGCGATCCTGACGGCGCACACCGTAGAACGTGTTCCAGAAATTGGGAATGGCGGCGGGGCGCTCACCTCCGAGCGCTCAGCGCTGAACTCCCGTGGCCCCCGGCGCCTGGCTCAGGGTCGCCATGAAGTCCGAGCACGCCTGGGCGCACTCGCGGCACGCCTTCGCGCTGCCCTCGGCTCCCGGCTGTCCGTCGAACACCTGGGCGCACTCCAGGCACACCGTCCGGCACCACTCCAGCTGGACTCGGATACCGGCCTCGTCCTGGCGGTTCTCCTCCGACAGCACTCGGCAGGTCGCGTCGCAGACCTCCGCGCACATGATGCCCTTGCGCCGTACCAGTTCCTGTCGCTCGGTCGCGTCCGGGTCCACGAGGCTGGCGCGCAACGCGCACGCCCTGGCGCACTCGGTACACGCCTGGGCACAAGCGAAACGGTCCTCCAGGAACCGGAACAGCTCCTGCTGGGATGTCGTCGTAGTCACGTGACCCCGGGTAGCCGGTGCCGATGCCGCCAAACCCCGTGTCCCAAGGCTTGCGGGCGGCGGCGGACGGGCCGGTTCAGGGCGGCCGCCGGGGGTACTCGCGTGCCATGACTACTGCATGGATGGAGACGGCGGCGGGCACGGGCGCCGGCGGTGCCGCGATCGTGGTGGTAGGCGTGCTGATCGCGGCGCTGCTCATCGGCGCCTTCTGGCTGGGAGTGCGCGTGATGCGGCGCGAGTCGCGCCCGCCGCGCCCCGAGGAGCAGCCCCGGATGCCCGACGGCGGCCCGGTCCGCGAGGTCCGCGAACACCGGGAACCCGACGAGGTGCCCCGCAGCGACCACCGCCTGACCCCGCACGAGCTGCACGGAAACACCGGTTCCGGCACCAGCGGGTCGAAGGAACGGCCGCGCTGGGACGAGGGAAGCGGCGGCTCGTTCGGCAGTGGCGGCCCGGGCGCGACCTGAGCGGGCGAACGGGACCACTTGGTTCGGCCGGCCGCCGGTCAGCCGGTTTCCGGCGGCCCCCGCGCCACCCCGTCCGGCTGCGAAAGCATCCGCGCCACCCGCTTCCAGCCCCACGCCCTACGACCTGCCCCCCGGGACCCCGTGGGGCAGGTCGCTTTCGCGTGTCCGGGACGGGGCGAGCGCGGGACAGGCCTCAGGGCGGGTGCCCGCCTGCCGCCTCGCCCGGCGCGTCCCCGCGGTGGCATCGTCGGTCGCGGCACCGCCGCAGTCCACGCACCTCCGCCGAACGAGGAAGTCGACGTCATGACCGACAAGCTCACCGTGAGCGTCCTGGGTACCGGAATCATGGGTGCCGCGATGGCCCGCAACCTCGCCCGCGCCGGGCACACCGTCCGCGTCTGGAACCGCACCCGAGCCAAGGCGGAGCCCCTCAGCGCCGACGGCGCCCAGGTCGCGGCCACCCCCGCCGAGGCGGTCCGGGACGCCGACGTCGTCCTGACGATGCTCTACGACGGCCCCGCCGCCCTCGACGTGCTGCGCGAGGCCGGATCCGCGCTGCGCCCCGGCACGGTCTGGGTCCAGTCCACGACAGCGGGCCTCGACGCCACCGCCGAACTCGCCGAGTTCGCCCGCGCGCACGAGCTGGTGTTCTACGACGCGCCCGTACTCGGGACCCGTCAGCCGGCCGAGGCCGGGCAGCTCACGGTGCTGGCCGCCGGCCCGACCGCCGGCCGGGAGAGGGTGACGCCGGTCTTCGACGCCGTCGGCGCCCGCACCGTGTGGACCGGTGAGGACGGCGCGACGGGCAGCGCCACCCGGCTCAAGCTGGTGGCCAACAGCTGGGTGCTCGCCGCCACCAACGCCACCGGCGAGGTCCTCGCCCTGTCGAAGGCTCTCGGCGTGCGGCCGGAGGACTTCTTCGCACTCATCGCGGACGGCCCGCTCGACATGGGCTACCTGCGTGCCAAGGCCGCCCTCGTGCTGGAGGACCGGCTCACCCCCGCCCAGTTCGCGGTGGCCACCGCCGCCAAGGACGCCCGGCTCATCGTCGAGGCGGGACGCCGGCACGGAGTCCGCCTGGACGTGGCGGCCGCGGGAGCGGAGCGGCTGGAGCGCGCCGCCGCCCAGGGCCACGCCGAGGAGGACATGGCCGCCGCCTACTTCGCCAGCTTCGACGAGAAGCCCGGCGAGCCTCCCGCCTGACCCGCGAGCACGAGGCCGCGCCGCAGGGCCGTCGCGTCTGTCCAGCCGTCACGGTCACGCGCGGCGGTCGTCCGGCGTCCGGCGTCCGGCGTCCGGCGTCCGGCGTCCGGCGTCCGGCGTCCGGCGTCCGGCGTCCGGCGTCCGGCGTCCGGCGGCGACTGTGCGTGGCGTGCCGCTACTGTCCGTTCGTCCGGCGGCCGCCACGTTTGCCGAGGTGGGAGGCCCTGTGCGCCGGAGATCGTCCGTCCACGTGACCATCGCCTCCCGAGCGCCGATACTTCCGAGTGTGGGGTCCCGGAACCGTCGCTCCGCCCGACGGCCGTGTCCGACGGTCTCCCGGGGCGGCCGGCGACAGTGCGGTGCTCAACTGCCAGGCGAACCAGGAGGCACTCATGAAGATGCTCATCAACGTCCCGGAGACCGTGGTCTCGGACGCGTTGCGTGGCCTGGCGGCCGCTCATCCCGAGCTGACCGTCGACGTGGAGAACCGGGTGATCGTACGGCGGGACGCCCCCGTCGCGGGGAAGGTCGCCCTCGTTTCCGGCGGTGGCTCGGGGCACGAGCCGCTGCACGGTGGTTTCGTCGGCCAGGGGATGCTCTCGGCGGCCTGCCCGGGCGAGGTGTTCACCTCGCCGGTGCCCGACCAGATGCTGCGAGCGGCGGCCGCCGTGGACAGCGGGGCCGGCGTGCTGTTCATCGTGAAGAACTACACGGGTGACGTGCTCAACTTCGACATGGCGGCCGAGCTCGCCGAGGACGAGGGCATCCAGGTCGCGAAGGTCCTGGTCGACGACGACGTGGCGGTCACCGACAGCCTCTACACGGCCGGCCGTCGCGGTACGGGCGCGACGCTGTTCGTGGAGAAGATCGCCGGGGCGGCCGCCGACGAGGGGCAGCCGCTGGAGCGGGTGCAGGCGATCGGCCGGCAGGTCAACGAGAACTCCCGCAGTTTCGGTGTCGCGCTCAGCGCCTGCACCACGCCCGCCAAGGGCAGTCCCACCTTCGACCTGCCGGCGGGCGAACTGGAGCTCGGCGTCGGCATCCACGGGGAGCCCGGCCGGGAGCGGCGCTCCATGATGACCTCGCGTGAGATCGCCGACTTCTCGGTCCACGCGATCCTGGAGGACATGACTCCGCGCAATCCGGTCCTCGTCCTGGTCAACGGCATGGGCGCGACGCCACTCCTGGAGCTGTACGGCTTCAACGCCGAGGTGCAGCGCGTGCTCGCCGAACGCGGTGTGCCCGTCGCCCGCACACTCGTCGGCAACTACGTCACCTCGCTCGACATGGCCGGTGCCTCGGTGACCCTGTGCCAGGTCGACGAGGAGACGCTGCGGCTGTGGGACGCGCCGGTGCGGACGCCGGGGCTGCGCTGGGGTCTGTGAACCGGCACGGGAAGGCGAACGCCCCTACCACGCAAGGAGATCCAGTGCTCGACGCCGATTTCTTCCACCGCTGGATGACGGCGACCGCCGCGTCCGTCGACCGTGAGGCGGAGCGGCTCACCGCCCTCGACTCCCCCATCGGGGACGCCGACCACGGCAGCAATCTCCGACGCGGGTTCACCGCCGTGGTGTCCGTGCTGGAGAAGGAGTCGCCGCGCACCCCGGGCGCGGTGCTGACACTGGCCGGCCGGCAGCTCATTTCGACGGTCGGGGGTGCCTCGGGTCCGCTGTACGGGACGCTGCTGCGGCGTACCGGCAAGGCGCTCGGGGACGCCGGGGAGGTCAGCGCGGAGCAGCTCACCGAGGCGCTGCGGGCGGGGGTGGACGCGGTCCGGGCGCTCGGCGGTGCCGCGCCCGGCGACAAGACGATGATCGACGCGCTGGTACCGGCGGTGGACGCGCTCGGTGAGGGTTTCGCCGCGGCCCGGACCGCCGCCGAGGAGGGAGCGGTGGCGACGACTCCGCTCCAGGCCCGCAAGGGCCGGGCCAGCTACCTCGGCGAGCGCAGCATCGGGCACCAGGACCCGGGTGCCACCTCGGCGGCGCTGCTCGTCGCCGCGCTCGGGGAAGCGGCGGAGGCGACCGATGAGTGACGACAGGCTGGTCGGGATCGTGCTGGTGTCGCACAGCGCGGCGGTGGCCGCCTCGGTCGCCGAACTGGCGAAGGGGCTGGCGGGCGGCGGCACGGTGCCGCCCGTCGCTCCGGCGGGCGGCACCGAGGGCGGCGGACTCGGCACCAGCGCGGAGTTGATCGCCGCGGCGGCCGCGTCCGTCGACCGGGGTGCCGGGGTCGCGGTCCTGACCGACCTCGGCAGCGCCGTCCTCACCGTGAAGGCGCTGCTCGCCGAGGGCGACGAACTGCCCGAGGCGACCCGTCTGGTGGACGCCCCGTTCGTCGAGGGCGCGGTGGCCGCGGTCGTCACGGCCGCCACGGGGGCCGACCTGGCGGCGGTGGAGGCGGCGGCAACGGAGGCGTACACGTACCGAAAGGTGTGAGACGGCCCGGCTCCTGGCCGTGGCCGGGGGCCGACGGCCGGGGCGGTCAGCCGCCGCGCACGAACTTCTCAGCCAGTCGCTCGCCGAGCGTGACGGCGGCCGCGTGGTTCTCGATGGGCGTCACCCGCGTGTCCTTGAAGACGATGTAGGTGACGCCGGAGGCCGTGCCGCCGCCGCGCGGGTCGGAGCGGACACCGAGGGCCTCGGCGGTGGCGTACGACGCCTCGCCGATGATGTCGTACGGCCCGACGTCCCCGACGACCGCGTACCGCACCCGGCCCCCGTGGACGACGGCCGCGACCGAACCGCCGCGGACTCCGTGCTTGCGGTGGTTCCAGAGCGCGCTGGCGGCGGGCACGACGATGTACGGAAGGCGTTCGGCGCTGAGATGGCGGCCGTCGGACTGCTCGAAGGCGGTGGCCTCGGAGAAGAGCGGGTCGGTGCGGCGGTTGCACCGGGGTCCCGGCCGCCCGTCGCAGTCGATGTCCATGTCGGCCTTCCAGAAGACGACCCCCCGGGCGCCGCAGACCGGGATCGTCGCGGGCCGGCCGGCGTCGCTGCGGTAACGGCCGGCGGACACCGGGACGCACTCACGCACCTTGGCCAGCAGGTCGGCGGCGAGGACGGCGCCCTCGTGCCGCACCACCGGCTCCACGCGGACGGGAGGCGGCGGGACGGGCAACGTCGTCGGGGCGAGCAGGGCGATGCCTGCCACGGCCGGCGTCAGCGACTGGACACGCACGATGGGAGCCCTCTCCAGGGGGGACGGGTGGCGAACACGCAGCCAAATCTGATGCCCTTTCGGGGGCCGGGCCAGCGTTGGAGGGCTGGACGGTGCACGTGTCGCGGTCCGGGGACGGGCCGGGGGCCCGGGTCCGTGACGGTTCCGGGCCCCCGGCCGCCCACGTCCGGCGCGGGACGAGCGACGACAGCGGTCCGCGCCGACGACGGGAACTTCCCCTGTCCCAGGGAGAGTTCGGCCGTGAGAGATCTCAGCATACGTAACCCTCGCGGCGTCCCCGCCGACGCCCGCCCCCTTGCCGTGCCGGCGACCGGGGCGCCATATTGGTCCGGACCATTGCAGCCGTGCCGCCCCCGGGAGGCAGAGCCGTGCGACGCGTTGCCGTTCCCCGCGCGACTGCCCCGGGGCGCCGCCCCGCCACCTCCCGGCACCGTTCTCTTCCCCCGCGCCGGTTCCTCACCCTGTGCCGCTACCTCACCCTGTGCCGGTTCCTCGCCCTCGGGGCGGCCGTCGTGCTGGTCGCGTCCTGCGGTGGGGGCGGCACGGACGCCGGGGCGGACGAGGGCGGACTGCCCGGAGCACCGACGGGTGTCACCGCGGTGGCGGGCAGCGCGACCAGCGTGCACGTGATGTGGAACGCGGTGTCGTCGGCCACCGGTGTCCGTGTCTACGAGGTGTATCGCGGCACCACCAAGGTCAAGGAAGTCCCGGGTTCGCAGCACATGGTGGACATCATCAGGCTCGCGCCGTCCACCCGGTACGCATTCGCCGTGCGGGCGCGGGACACCGCGGGGCGCCGGGGGCCGCTCAGCCGGCAGGTGCGGGCCACCACGCCCGCGGCCGCGGCCGGGGACCACTCGGCGCCGACGGCTCCGGGTCGGTCGCGGGGCCGAGCGGCCGGGGGCCGGGCCGTCCAGCTGTCCTGGTCCGCGTCCTCGGACGACCGGGGTGTGGTGTCGTACGACATCTACCAGGGCGGCGCGAAGATCCACAGTGTGGGCGGCGCACAGACCGCGGCCGTGGTCACCGGGCTGCGGCCGGGCACCCGCTACTCCTTCACCGTGCGAGCCCGGGACGCGGCGGACAACGTCTCCCCCGCCGGCGCCCCCGTCCGCCTCACCACCCCGCCGGGCTCCGACGACGGACGGGGCACCGCCCCCACCGGGTTCCGCGCCACCACCCACCGCGCCGACGGGGCGTACTACATCGACCTCACCTGGGTGCCGCCCCGCACGGACGGCACGGTCACGGAGTACCAGGTCCACCTGGACGGCCGGCCGGCCACCTCGCTGGTGTACGGCGCGAACGCCCCGCGTGACCGGGCGGCGTACAGCTTCTACGTGGGACGCGAGGACAGGGCCACCCATCGGGTACGCGTCCGCGCCCGGCTGCCCGACGGCACCTGGGGCGGCTTCTCCCCGGAGCGCACGGTGACGACCGGGACGAGCGGCGCGGCGACCGGGGCGGCCGGGACGAGAGGCGCGACGGCCGGGGCGACCGGGACAGCCGGGACGAGTGGCGCGGGGGCCGGCCCGTAACGGGGGAAGATCGGCCCGCGAGGCCGCTAAGGCGGGCGGTCGACTCCGTCACCGCACGGCGGCCGCCGCCGCTCCTCCGGACGAAGGAATCCGTCACCTGCCCGGTGGCCGTCCGCATGCGGTACGGGCCGGGGCCACGTTGGCTGCCACTGAGGCGGCACGGGCGCTCCCCGACCTCTGGCGGCGCAAGGATGTACCGCCGACCGTGCAGCCGGAGGGCAGTTCCTATGCGCACTCTTCAGCCACTCCACCGGACCGGCCTGACAGCGGCCGCCGCCACCGCCGCCCTGCCGCTCACCCTGCTCGCCGGGCCCGCCACGGCGGCCTCCGGCGTCTCCGTGAGCACCAACGGGTCCACGGTCTCGGTCACCACCAGCGCGTGCACGCAGACGAACGGCAGCTGGGGCAACGCCTCGCTGCTCAACAGCGGGCAGGCGAGCTTCGCCCAGGGCCGCCAGGCGGCGCTGACGGGGGCGAGCGCCCTTCAGTCCGCCGCCTGGTCGGGGGTGGGTTCCGGGACGTACACCGTGGTCGTGGTCTGCTCGAACGGCAGCACCGCGGGCACCCAGTCCGTCATCGTCTCCCGCGCCTCGGCCCCCACCATCTCCGCCACGGCCTCATCCTCGCCCTCGCGCGGCGTGATGGGCGGCCTCGGCGGCGCGACCAGGGACTACGGTCCGCTCACGCTGGGGGCCGGCGGGGCGCTGGTCGGCGCGGGAGTCATCGCCGCCGCGTGGTTCCTGCGCCGCCGCTCGAAGCCGAACCGGCTCTGAACGCGGGCCCGTTCACGAGCCGGCCGCGTCCGCACGGTCGGCGAACTCCGCCACCGCGCGCTCCAGCCACCGCGTCCAGAAGGTCTCCAGATCGATGCCCGCCTGCAGCACCAGGTGCTGCAGGCGCTCCTGCGGTCCGTCCCGGCCGGGCGGGAAGTCACGCCGCTCGATCTCCCGGTACTCGTCCAACTGCCGCCGGTGCAGGACGAGATGGCGACGCAGGTCGGACTCGATGCCGGCCGTCCCCACGACGGCCGCGGCGCGCAGCCGCAGCAGCATCACGTCACGCAGCGGCTTGGGGTCCTGGGACGTGGCGGTCCAGCGGGCCAGTTCGGCCCGGCCCGCCGGCATGACCTCGTAACTCTTCTTCTGCCCGCGGGCCGGCTGCTCGGCCGGCAGCGCGCGGATGTGTCCCTCGGCCTCCAGCTTTCCCAGCTCGCGATAGATCTGCTGATGCGTCGCCGACCAGAAGTAGCCGATCGACCGGTCGAACCGGCGGGTCAGCTCCAGCCCAGAGGACGGCCTTTCGAGCAGAGCGGTGAGGATCGCGTGCGGGAGTGACATGAGCTCATCCTAGGGAGCTGTGGGGGCCGTCTAGAGGGCCGCCGCCAGCTCGGTGCCCTGCTTTATGGCCCGCTTGGCGTCGAGTTCGGCGGCCACGTCGGCGCCGCCGATGAGGTGCACGCTGCGGCCGGCGGCGAGGAGTTCCTCGTACAGGGCGCGGCGGGGCTCCTGGCCGGTGCACAGCACGATCGTGTCGACCTCCAGGACCGAGCTGTCCCCGCCGACGGTGACGTGCAGGCCGGCGTCGTCGATCCGGTCGTAGCGCACCCCCGCGACCATGGTCACGCCCCGGTGCCTGAGTTCGGTGCGGTGGATCCAGCCGGTGGTCTTGCCGAGGCCCGCGCCGACCTTGGCGGTCTTGCGCTGGAGCAGGTGGACGGCGCGCGGCGCGAGCGGCCGCTCGGGGGCGGCGAGCCCGCCGGGGGTGGCGTAGTCCATGTCGACGCCCCACAGGCGGAAGTAGGCCGCCGGGTCCTCGCTCGCCTTGTCGCCGCCGTCGGTGAGGAACTCGGCGACGTCGAAGCCGATGCCGCCGGCGCCGAGGATCGCGACCCGCTCACCCACGGGGGCGCCGTCGCGCAGGACGTCGAGGTAGCCGACGACGCTGGGGTGGTCGATGCCGGGGATGTCGGGGGTGCGCGGGGTGACGCCGGTGGCGACGACGACCTCGTCGTAGCCGGCGAGGTCGTCGGCGTCCACCCAGGTGTTCAGCCGTACGTCCACACCGTGCGCGTCCAGCTGGTGGCGGAAGTAGCGCAGCGTCTCGTCGAACTCCTGCTTGCCGGGGACCTTGCGGGCCACGTTGAGCTGGCCGCCGATCTCGCCCGCGGCGTCGAACAGGGTGACGTCATGGCCGCGTTCGGCGGTCGACACCGCGCAGGCCAGACCGGCGGGGCCCGCGCCCACGACCGCCACGCGCCTGCGCAGCCGGGTCGGCGAGAGCACCAGCTCGGTCTCGTGGCAGGCGCGCGGGTTGACCAGGCAGGAGGTGATCCGGCCGCTGAAGGTGTGGTCGAGGCAGGCCTGGTTGCAGCCGATGCAGGTGTTGATGGCCTCCGGGCGGCCGGCCGCGGCCTTGGCGACGAAGTCGGGGTCGGCGAGCATCGGCCGGGCCATCGACACCATGTCCGCGAAGCCGCCGGCGAGCAACTCCTCGGCGAGTTCCGGGGTGTTGATGCGGTTGGTGGTCACCAGGGGGATCGAGACCTCGCCCATGAGCTTCTTGGTGACCCAGGTGTACGCGCCGCGCGGCACCGAGGTGGCGATGGTGGGGATCCGGGCCTCGTGCCAGCCGATGCCGGTGTTGATGATCGTCGCTCCGGCGGCCTCGACCGCCTTCGCCAGGGTGACGACCTCCGCCAGCGACGAACCGCCCGGGACGAGGTCCAGCATCGACAGGCGGTAGATGACGACGAAGTCCTCGCCGACGGCCGCGCGCACCCGCCGGACGATCTCCAGGGGGAAGCGGGTGCGGTTCTCGTACGAGCCGCCCCAGCGGTCGGTGCGGTGGTTGGTCCGCGCGGCGATGAACTCGTTGATCAGGTAGCCCTCGGAGCCCATGATCTCCACGCCGTCGTAGCCGGCCTGCCGGGCCAGGCGTGCGGCGCGGACGTAGTCCTCGACGGTCTGCTCGACCTCGGCGTCGGTGAGCTCGCGGGGCGGGTAGGGGCTGATCGGCGCCTGGAGGGGGCTCGGGGCGACCAGGTCGGGGTGGTAGGCGTACCGGCCGAAGTGCAGGATCTGCAGGGCGATCCGGCCGCCCTCGCGGTGCACGGCGTCGGTGACGACCCGGTGCTCCTCGGCCTCCGCGTCGGTGGTGAGCTTCGCCCCGCCCTCGCCCGGCCGGCCGGCCTCGTTGGGTGCGATGCCGCCGGTGACGATCAGGCCCACGCCGCCGCGCGCGCGGGCGGCGTAGAACTCCGCCATGCGCGCGAAGCCGTGCTCGGCCTCCTCCAGGCCCACGTGCATGGAGCCCATCAGGACGCGGTTGGGCAGCGTGGTGAAGCCCAGGTCGAGCGGGCTCAGCAGGTGCGGGTAACGGCTCATCGGGGCCTCCGTGCGCGGTGTGGTCCCTCAGTTCTAGAGGACCGCGCACGGTTTATGCAACTAGTTGCACAAGGCGGACCGGGGTGATGTGCCGCAGGTCACCGGCTTTCCAGCAGCACGTGCAGCTCCCTTTCCTGGTCGCCCGAGGCCGAGGAGAGGTCGCGCACGGAGAACAGGGAGTCCAGCGTCGTACGGAGCTGTTCGATCGCCCAGTAACCGCCCTGCGCGTCGGCCTCGACCGTGGACGACAGCCGGGCGGGGTGCGCGCACTCGTTCACGTCGGTCACCTCGAAGGTGCCGAGCCACACCATGGGGCGGCTCGCGTGCAGCTGTTGCGGCACCTCGTCGGTACGCCGGTCCGACTCGAAGCACGCGCACAGCGTGTCGAACACGATCCGGGCGTCCTCCTTGCTGCACCCGCTGATCTCGACGGAGACGGATTCCTCGTGCAGTCGCTCGCGGCCCATCGCGCTCGCTCCTCTCGTGGCGGCGGCACGGCACCGCGGGCTCCCCGCGAACCGTGCCACACCACCAGAAAAGCACTCCACTCCGGGCGGGCACCAGCCGTGGCGGCCCCCGATGTCACCGGCGGCCGCCGGCGTGGGCGCCGGGCGACGCCGTACGCCGCCGGGCGCCCTCGCGGCCGTACGCCGTCAGCCGCGCGTGAACCGGTACGTCTTGCTGTCGGTCAGGACGCAGAAGCCCGGCGAGACGACGATGACGCGCAGGGTGCCCGTCCGGCGGTCGTAGTCGATGCCCTCCGCCTCGAAGGTGCCCGAGCAGGAGCTGCGCAGCGGGAGCTGCCGGAGCGCCGTGACGTGGCCGGTGACGTCGGCGGAGCCGTTCGGCTCGGCCGAGAGGTCGACCTGGAGCAGCGGCTTGGTGACGCCGAACAGCGTGCCCTCCGGGTCGTCGGAGGAGCACAGCAGCCGGGTCGCGGTGACGAAGTCGCAGCCCTGCACGTCGCGCACGGGGTGGTCGAGGTGGACGGTGGCCGCCTGCGGAAGGTTCGCCGACGGCGAGGTGGCCGGGTTGACGCCGGGGTTGGGGAAGACCAGGAAGCGGCTCATGGTGCCGTACTCCCCCGACAGCATCCACTGGCCGCCCGGCGAGACGGCGGCCCAGGAGTTGTTCAGCGCCTCCCCGGGGCTGAGCGTGTGGACGTACTCCGACCAGACGCCGCTCGGCGCCTGCACACGGAACATCTTCGTGGTGCCGGAGTCGCGCTGGTACGGCTCGACGTAGTAGCCGTCGTAGGAGGTGTCGGGGTCACCCACATGGTTCCAGCCGCGGGTGCTGAGCCCGAGGGGGATCGTGCCGATGCCGGTGTACCGGTTGGCGCTGCCGGCGGGGACCTCGACGGACGCCAGTCCCTGGCTCTCGGTCAGCGGGTCGGCGCGGTCGGAGCCCACCTCGTTCCAGGTGTCGGCGGCGGAGGCGGACGGGGCGGCGGACAGGACGGCGGCGACCGCCGTGAGGGTGACGAGTCCGGCCAGGACCGGGCGACGGCGTCGCCGGGCGCGCAGGGGCATGAAAGGGCTCCTCGGTGGGGGGTGGGGCGGCTTCGGCGGACAGTCTGGCCGTCCCGGGTAGTCATGTACAGACCAATACGGAAACCGGGCCGTCGCCCCGGTGACGGTGGCCTCCCCACCCGTCCGGAGGTGACTTCCCGCACGCAGGCGGACCGCGTTCGGCCCGGCGGCCCGCCACGACCTGCCACGACCTGACCGCGCGGGGGTCCCGGCCGCGTCCCGCCACCACGCCCGTCCGCCACGACTTCGCCGGACGGGCGCCGCAGAGTGAGAGATGGTGGAAGAGTGCGATGGTGTCGTCGCAGAAACGGTTGAGCGCGCGACGACCGTCGAGCGTGAGGTAACGGCGGAGACCGGCACGGGGGAACAGCGTGCCCCGAGGATGGGCGGAGGCGGTGCCCCCGATGACTGCGGCGGAGACACCCCTGCCCGAGGGTGAAAAGCCGGTGCACGGCACCGTGCGGCCCACCGGGCTGCTCGACGTGCTCGGCGTGGCCTCGGTGGTCCTCGACACCGAGGGACGCATCGTCCTGTGGAGTCCCCAGGCCGAGGAACTCTTCGGTTACTCCGCCCGGGAGGCGCTGGGCGAGCACGCGGCCGGGCTGATGATCAACGAGCAGCACGTCGAGCTGGTGGTCAAGCTGTTCGCCGACGTCATGGCCACCGGCGAGAGCTGGTCCGGGGCGTTCCCCGTCCGGCACAAGGACGGCAGCACCCGGCTGGTGGAGTTCCGCAACATGCGGCTGCTCGACGACCGGGGTGACGTGTACGCCCTGGGACTCGCCGCCGACCAGTCGACCGTGCGCCGGCTGGAGCGGGACGTGGCGCTGTCCTCACGGATGATCAACCAGTCCCCGATGGGGCTGGCCGTCCTGGACACCGACCTGCGGTACGTCTCGGTGAACCCGGCGCTGGAGCGGCTCAACGGCACACCGGCCCGGGAGCACATCGGAAGGGCGCTGCGCGAGGTCCTGCCGCACTTCGACGTGGAGAACGTCGAGGCCGCGGCCCGGGAGGTCCTGGCCACCGGCCGGCCCGTCATCGACCGGCACTGCATCGGACGCACCCCCGCCGACCCGGACGAGGACCACGCCTGGTCGATCTCCCTGTACCGGCTGGAGGACTCCACCGGCACCGTGCTCGGCGTGGCCGGCTCGGTCGAGGACGTCACCGAGCAGCACCGGGCGGCCGTCGAGGCCGAGGCCGCGCGGCGGCGCCTGGCCGTCATCGCGGACGCCTCCGCCCGGATCGGCACCACGCTGGACCTCGAACGCACCGCCCGGGAACTGGCCGGCGTCGCCGTACCGGAACTCGCCGACATCGCGGCCGTGGACCTGCTGGACGCGGTCGTGGAGGGCCGGCGCAGCAGCCTCGGCCCGGCCGAACCGGCCAGAATCCGCGCCCTGGCGGTGGAGGCGGACCGCGCCCCCGACGCGCTGCGGGCGGCGGACCCGCCCGGACACGTCGCCCGGTACGCCCCCGACCGCCTCGTCACCCAGTGCGTGCGCACCGGCAGCCCGGTCCTGGTCAACCAGGTCGAGGCGGCGGACCTGCCCCGCATCGCGCGCTCCGCGGAGGCGGCCGAACTGCTGGCCCGGGCCGGCGTCCACTCCTACCTCGCCGTGCCGCTGATCGCGCGGGGCGAGGTCCTCGGCGCCCTCGACCTCAAACGCACCCGCAACCCGCTGCCCTTCAGCGAGGACGACCTGCTCCTCGCCCGGGAGCTGGCGGCCCGGGCCGCGGTCCAGATCGACAACGCCCGCTGGTACCAGAACGCCCGCGACACCGCACTCACCCTGCAACGCAGCCTGCTGCCCAGCCATCCGCCGGTGACCGGCGGCCTCGAGGTGGCCTCCCGCTACCAGCCCGCGGGCGCCACCGCGGAGGTCGGCGGCGACTGGTTCGACGTGATCCCCCTGGAGGGCGGCAAGACCGCGCTCGTGGTGGGCGACGTGATGGGCAGCGGTATCAACGCCGCCGCGACCATGGGCCGGCTGCGCACCGCGACGAACACCCTGGCCTCGCTCGACCTCGACCCGGCCCGGCTCCTCGAACACCTCGACCGGATCACCGACGGCCTCGACCAGTCCATCGCCACCTGCGTCTACGCCGTCCACGACCCCCGGCTGCGGCAGTGCCTGATCGCCAACGCCGGGCACCTGCCGCCGGCCCGCGTCCGCGTGGGACGCCGCCCCGAACTCCTCGAACTGCCCACCGGGGCACCCCTGGGCGTGGGCGGCGTCGCCTTCTCCACCACGATCGTCGACCTCGAACCCGGTGACCGGCTCGTGTTCTACACCGACGGCCTCGTGGAGACCCGCCAGCACGCGCTCGACGAACGCCTCGACGCGCTCCTCGACCTCCTCGACGGTCCCGACCGCCCGCTGGAGCAGGTGTGCGACCTCCTGCTGCGCACCCTGCACCAGCCGGACAACTCCGACGACGTGGCCCTCCTCATCGCCCGGGTGCAGACTCCGGACGAGTAGCCCCGAAGCAGCCGCGGGCCGCCCGGATTCACAGCGTTTGATTACCTGCTCCTTACCGGCCGCATCCGACAATCACAGCAAGGCGTGTCATCGCGATGCCGGATGCCCGGCCGATGGGAGCGAGCCGTGACACACGACCCCGAGGAACACCCCGCGGACCCCGGGCCGCCCGCCCGCCCCTCCCGCACCCCGCCGGACCAGCCCGCCGAGACGGAAGGCGGCTGGGAGCTGCTCACGGCGCACGGCGGGGCGGAGCCCTCCGCACCGCCCGGCGCGGGCCTGCGGGACGCCTGGCGGCGGCGGTCCGTCCGGGCGCGGACGGTGGCCGCGGCGGCCACGGTCGCCGTGCTGGCCGCCGGCGGAGTGGCCTATGCGGCGACTTCGGGCGGCGGCGATGGCGGGGCGGTCCCGGCGGCCGCCGCGTCCGCCTCGCCGTCGGGGTCGCCCGGCGGGCCGGGTGACCGGCCCGGCCGGGGCATGTGGTTCGGCCTCGGCGGCGACGCCGTGCACGGCGAGGCGACCGTCAAGGACCGTGACACCGGCAAGTGGGTCGTGCGGGTCTGGCAGTGGGGCACCGCCGAGAAGGTGGACGGCGACCAGGTCACCGTACGGAGCGAGGACGGGGCCTCGTGGACCTGGACGGTCGACTCGGACACGTCGGTGTTCCGCGACGGCGCGCCCGACTCGGGCTCCGACGCCGTCAAGAAGGGCGAGACGTACTACCTGGCCGGCTCCCGTGCCGGGAACGGCACCCGGACCGCCGCGCGGGTCCTCTCGGGCACCTGGCGACGCGGTGACCACGACGGCCGGGACGCGCCGCGCGGCGAACGCCCCGGCCCGGGCCACGGCCCCCGGGACTGGCGCGCCCCCGACCCCTCGTCCAGCCCGTCGCCCCCGGCGAACCCGTCCGAGCCGTCCACGTCGTCGAACACCGGCGCGACGACCTGACACCGACCCGCGGGGCACGGGCGGTCGGGGCGTGACGCCGTGATGCCGGCACCCGTACGGCCCGCCCCAGGCCGGCCCGGCGCTGTGAGGCCGTCGGCGCGCGGGGCGGGGGCGGTTTGGGCGGTCGGAGCACGACACCGTGACGCCGTAGCCGCGGCACCGTACGGTCCGCCCCCGGCCGGCATGGCGCCGTGGAACCGACCTCGTGCGACCCGTCCGCCGGCCGGCGTGACGCCGTGACCGTGCGGCCCGCCCCCGGCCGGCGCGGCGCCGCGAGGCCATCAGCGCGCGGGGTGCGGGCGGTCGGAGCACGACACCGTGACGCCGTAGCCGCGGCACCGTACGGCCCGCCCCCGGCCGGCATGGCGCCGTGGAACCGACCTCGTGCGACCCGTCCGCCGGCCGGCGTGACGCCGTGACCGTACGGCTCGCCCCCGGCCGGCGCGGCGCCGCGAGGCCATCAGCGCGCGGGGTGCGGGCGGTCGGAACACGACACCGTGACGCCGCAACGCCGGCACCGTACGGCCCGCCCCCGGCCGGCATGGCGCCGTGGAGCCGACCTCGTGCGACCCGTCCGCCGGCCGGCGTGACGCCGTGACGCCGTGACCGTGCGGCCCGCCCCCGGCCGGCATGGCGCTGGGGGACCGACCTCGTGCGACCGTCCGCCGGCCGGGGCCGCGCCGCCGCTACGGCCACTCAGCCCGCGCCCGCCCGTTCCCGTCGCCGCGTGCCGATGACGACGACGGCGTAGAGCTCCTCGGAGACGGCCGGACGGGCCGTCAGGCCGCCGGCGGTGAACGCCTCCAGGGCCGCCTCCGCCTGGTGTTCGCTCGTCTCCACCAGGAGGCAGCCGCCCGGTGCGAGCCAGTCGGTCGCGCCCGCGGCCACCCGGCGCAGCACGTCCAGGCCGTCCGTGCCGCCGTCGAGCGCGACCAGGGGTTCGTGTTCGCGTGCCTCGGCGGGCAGGAGGCCGACCTCGGCGGTGGGGACGTACGGCACGTTGGCGGCGAGGATGTCGACGCGGCCGCGCAGGTGGCCGGGCAGCGCCTCGAAGAGGTCCCCGCGGTGGACGTGACCGCCGACGGTGGCGACGTTGCGCCGGGCGCAGCGCACCGCGGCCGGGTCGACGTCGGCGGCGTGCAGCTCGATCCGGCCGAGGGCGGCGGCCAGGGCGACACCGACGGCCCCCGAACCGCAGCACAGGTCCACGACGACGGACGACTCCGGAGCCCGGGCCAGGGCCTGTTCGACGAGGAACTCGGTGCGGCGGCGGGGCACGAACACACCGGGCGCCACGGTGATCCGCCGGCCGGCGAACTCGGCCCAGCCGAGGACGAGTTCGAGTGGTTCGCCGGTGACACGACGGTCGACCAGGCCGACCAGTTCGCCGGGGGTACGGGCGGCGGCCAGCAGCAGCCGTGCCTCGTCCTCCGCGAACACACAGCCCGCGGCGCGCAGCGCGGCCACGACCGCGTCACGGGACGAGGGCGACGGTGGCGAGGAGGGGGAGAGGGGTGAGCGTGGAGGCATGGGAGCCGAGAGCCTTTCGGGAGCCGAAGGGCGCTCTCGCGGTCACCTACTGCCGGTGATCCGCGCCGATCCGAGGGACGAGCACCCGAGCTGACACAGCGGTAATGGGTCTCACCTCCTCGGTCCAGGGCTGGGTTGCTCCGCAGCCGGACGGCAACCCTACACGGTGATCACCGGACGGCGGCCCCCGTACCCCGCCGGGGTCGCGGTTGTATTCTGCAACCAGATGTGAGGAGGGTCCCGTGCGAGCATCCGAAGCGGCCGAAGCTGCTCATGCGTCCCGGTCCCAGGACGCGGGCGGCGGCGCGGGACGGTCCGCCGCGGACGCGGCCGTGGAGACCATCCAACGCGAGATGACGGCGTTCGCCCGCCGCGCCCGGGCCTCGGCGGGACGCATGCACCCCGAGCTGACCCTGGTGTCGTACACCCTGCTCGGGCACCTGGAGGAGAGCGGCGGCGGCCGGCGGGCCACCGACCTGGCCGCGCACTACGCCCTGGACAAGTCGACCGTCAGCCGTCAGGTGACCGCCCTGGAGCGCGCCGGGCTCGTGGAACGGCGGCTGGACCCCGACGACCACCGTGTCCAGGTGCTGCACCTGACCGACGCCGGGCGCCACATCCTCGCCCAGGTCACTGAGAGCCGCCGCGCGGCCTTCAGGGAGCGGCTCGCGGACTGGCCCGAGGAGGATCTGCGGCGGTTCGCCGGCTATCTGGAGCGGTACAACGCGTGGTCGGCGACCGGTTCCGGCACCTCCTGAACGGGCCGGCCCCCCTACGCCACCGACACCGCCTCACGCCGGTCCGGCAGGTTCTCCGGTACCCGCGCCGCCAGGAAGACGGTGTTGCGGCGGAGGCGGAAGCCGAGTGACTCATACAGCCGGACGGCGTTGGTGTTGCCGGCCCCGGTGTGCAGGAACGGGGTCTCGCCACGCTCCCGGATGCCGTGGGCGACGGCCAGCACCAGCCTGCTCGCCAGGCCCTCACCGCGGAAGGCGGGGTCGGTGCAGACGGCGCTGATCTCGGTCCAGCCCGGCGGGTGCAGCCGCTCCCCCGCCATCGCCACGAGCCGGCCCTCGCGCCGTATGCCGAGGTAGGTGCCGAGCTCGACGGTGCGGGACAGGAAGGGGCCGGGCCGGGTCAGTGCGACGAGGTCCAGCATCTCGGGGACGTCGGCGGGGCCCAGCACGACCGCCTCGGCGTCCGGTGCCGCGGCCAGTCCGTCGTCCACCAGCTGGACGCCTTCGAGCCGGAAGGTGATCTCCCAGCCGTCCGGGACCCGTCCCCGGAACCCGGCCAGCGGCACCTCGCCGCCGGGACCCGCGAGGGCCGCGAGGTCGGCCCAGTCCCCGGGTCCGGGATCGTCGGGCAGCGCGAGCCACGGCGAGACGTCGAGGGGGTAGCGCAGGACGCGGCCGCGCCGTTCGGCGAAGTGGGCGTGCGGGCCGGTCAGGGAGGCGAGGGCGGGGTTGTCGAGGACGTGCGCGGCGGCGTTCGGGGAGCTCATCGGGCGACCTCGATCACGGTCTTGCCGCGGGAGTGCCCTTCCTCCACCGCGCGCAGCGCCTCCCCGGCGCGGTCGAGCGGGAAGGTCCGTGTGACGTGCGGGTCCAGTTCACCCTTCGCGACGAGGTCCGCCACCGCTTCCAGACGGTCGGAGGTACGGAACCGGGTGACGCGCGCGCCGCCCAGTTTCTCCACGACCTCGGGCGGGGCACCCGCCGTGATCAGGTTCGCCGGGTCGGCGGGCAGCGCGGCCGCCTCGGCGAGCACGTCGGCGCCCACGAGGTCGTACACGCCGTCGACGCCCTCCGGCGCGGCCGCCCGCACCCGCTCCGTCCAGCCCGGGCCGGAGGACACGTGCACCGCGCCGAGTGACTCGACGAACTCCTTCTTGGCCGCGCTCGCGAGTCCCACGACCCGCAGGCCCCGGGTGCGGGCGACCTGCACGGCCGCCGCGCCGACTCCGCCGCCCGCGCCGGTGACCAGCAGGGTCGCGCCGGAGGGCAGGCCGAGCTGGACGATGCCGTCGTACGCGGTCACGGCGGCGACGGGCAGCGTCGCCGCGTCGGCGAAGGACACGGCGGCCGGCTTGCGGGCGATCAGGTCGACCGACAGCAGGGCGTACTCGGAGTAGCCGCCCACGACCGGCCGGCCGAACACCTCGTCACCCACGGCGAGGTCCCGGACGTCGGCGCCGAGTTCCTCCACCACGCCGGAGACCTCGTTGCCGAAGACGGCGGGGAAGTCGAGCGAGCCGCTCTCGCCGGGGCGGCGGTAGCCGGTGCGCTGCTTCCAGTCGACGGGGTTGACTCCGGCGGCCCGGACCGCGACCAGCACCTGACCTGGTCCGGGGACGGGCCGGTCCACCTCGACGAGCGCCTCGGTCTCCGGGCCCCCGTAGCGCGTGAAGACGTACGCCTTGGGCATGTGTGTCCACTCTCCTTCGCGGTCGCCGGGGCACCCGTCGCAGGTGCCACCGGATGCGGCACCTGTCGGCAAGGCGGACCGGGAGGCTGCTATTCCCGGGGCGACGCAGAGTTCATACTGCCTTAATGATCGGCAGCGGCCCCGAGGCCCGGTGCCGGCCACGCCGCACGTACGGTTGACCGGGTACACGTTTTGGAGGCACCGCCCGCATGCACGTCACCCGAGGCTTCACCGGACGCCCGCGCGTCCACAATCCCGGCCTGCCGCCCGGCCAGTACGACGCGGGTGAGGACTGGCCCGTCCTGTCCGCGGAGGTCACCCCCGACCTGACGCCCGCCGACTGGAGCTTCCGTGTCGACGGTCTGGTGCGGGCGCCCCGGACCTGGGACTGGGCGCAGGCGCACGAGCTGCCCGCCTCGGCCTACGAGGGTGACATCCACTGCGTGACGAGCTGGTCGAAGTTCGGGGTGCGGTTCGGGGGCGTGTCACTGGACGCGTTTCTCGATGTGGTGCGGCCCCATGGGTCCGCCACCCATGTCGTCGCCTACTCGCACACCGGCTACACCACGAACCTGCCGCTCGCCGACGTGACCGGCGGACGCGCCTGGATCGCCTGGGAGTACGACGGGAAGCCGCTGGCGCCCGAGCACGGCGGGCCGGCGCGGCTGCTGGTGCCGCACCTGTACTTCTGGAAGAGCGCCAAGTGGATCGCGGGACTGCGCCTGCTGGACCACGACGAGCCGGGCTTCTGGGAGCGGAACGGCTACCACGCGCGCGGCAACCCGTGGCAGGAACAGCGGTACTCCGGTGACTGAGACCTCCGCCTCCCCCGCCTTCACCCCCGTGACGCGGTTCGCCGTGCCCGGACGCGTCGCCGTGAGCAACCGGACCGCCGCGCTGTGGCAGACCGCCACGCTCACCGAGATCCGCCGTGAGACCCCGGCGGTGTCCACCTTCCGGTTCGCGGTGCCCGGCTGGGCCGGACACCTGCCCGGCCAGCACCTTATGCTGCGGCTCACCGCGGACGACGGCTACGTGGCCCAGCGCCACTACTCGATCGCGTCCGCGCCCGACGACCCGGGGCACATCGAGCTGACCCTGGACCATGTCGAGGGCGGTGAGGTCTCGGGCTGGTTCCACCGTGTGGCCAAGCCCGGTGACGAGGTCGAGGTGCGCGGCCCGCTGAGCGGCTTCTTCGCCTGGCCGGGCGACCGGCCCGCGCTGCTGATCGGCGCCGGCTCCGGCGTCGTACCGCTGATGTCGATGGTCCGCCACCACCGGGCGCGCGGCCTGCGGGTGCCGCTGCGCATGCTGGTCTCGGCGCGCGACCCCCAGGAGCTCATCTACGCGCGGGAGTTGGGCGAGGAGACGACCCCGGTGTTCACCCGGAGCGCGCCTGCGGGGGTGCCCGTGGGACGTGTGGCCGCCGCACATGTGGCGCCGCTCCTGGCCGATCAGCCTCCCGGTGGGTGGGAGGCCTATGTGTGCGGCTCCAACGCCTTCGCCGAACACGCCTCACGACTGCTGACCGAGGCGGGCCAGCCGGTGGACCGCATCCGGATCGAGCGCTTCGGCTGACGGCGGGCGGCGGACGACGACCACGCCGCCCGCCGCCACCCCCTCCGCCCGCCGCGCACGACGCGACCTCGGGCCGGCCCGACCGCCGCGTCCCACCCGACCGCTCGACCCGCCCGGTCCGTCCGCCCCCACCCCCACCTATCCGGCCACGTCACCTCCCCGGGCGTTTCGCGGGCACCCGGCGGGGCACACGTGTGCGGCGGCTGTGACCGGTCGTCCGGCGCTCCCCCGCGGGAGCGGTTGGTGAACTGCGGCGACGGACGGATACTGGATCCGTATCAGCACGCGCGACTGTGCGTGGTGCGGAGGTCGACATGCGAACCCCGATGCGCGGTTGGCGCTGGCGGCGCAATCCGTTGCGGCGCCGGTCGGACGCCGTGGAGGCGTGGACGATGCTGGTCGTCGTTCTGCTCCTGCTGGTGGCGGCGCCCCTGGCCGGAACGGCCGCGGGGTGGTGGGCGCACGACGAGGCGCGCGCGGTCGTGGCGACTCAGCGGGCCGAACGACACCGCGTGCGGGCGGAAGTGGTCGGCAAGACCCCCGAGACACTCCCCTCGGTGGGCGGCCGGGAGCAGTCGTACCGGGTGAAGGTGCGCTGGACCGAGGCCGGCCCGGGAGTGCGGACGGCGAGGGCACTCGTCCCGGCGGGCAGCCGCCACGGCGACATGGTCGACGTGTGGTTCGACTCCCGTGGCCGCAGCGTGAGTCCGCCGCCCGGCGAGAGCGAGGTCTGGCAGCACACCCTCACGATGGCCGCGAGCGCCACCGGCGGCGCGGTCGCCGTCGTCCTGCTCGGGCACTCCCTCGTCCGCCGTGCGGCCACCCGGCGCCGCCTCGCCGAGTGGGAGCGCGACTGGGCCCTCACCGAGCCCCAGTGGACCCACCGACGCGCCTGACCGCGAGCACACGCGCTCCTGCCCCGGCACTCCGGTTCCCGGCCAACGGCGGGCTGGTTCCCGGCCGGCCCAGGTCAGCCGTGTGCCGGGGTCGGGCCGGCCCCACGCCGGGCCCGACCACCCGGCCCGACCGGACACACCCCCGAGCCGATCGGACACGCCCCCCGCCCCGGTACGACCGGGCGTGACGCCCGGACTCGATCGCCCCTGGCGGGTGGTCCGGCCTCGCACGTACGGTGTGATCATCCGCACTCACTCTCCTCAAAGGCGGTCCTCCATGGCCCTGTTCGACCTTCCGATCGACGAGCTCCGCGAATACCGCAGCGCCTCCGCCGAACCCGCGGACTTCGACACGTTCTGGGCCAAGACCCTGGAGGAGGCCCGCGCACACGACCTGGACGCCCGTTTCGAGCTCGTCGACACCGGCCTGAGCACGGTGAAGGTGTACGACGTGACGTTCGCCGGGTTCGGCGGTCACCCGGTGAAGGGCTGGTTCACCCTGCCCGCCGAGGTGTCCTCGCCGCTCCCGGTGGTCGTGGAGTTCGTGGGTTACGGCGGTGGCCGCGGGCTGCCGCACGAGCATCTGCTCTGGGCGTCCACGGGCCGGGCGCACTTCGTGATGGACACCCGCGGCCAGGGCAGCGCCTGGGGCGGCGGCGGTGGGACCGGTGACCCGGTGGGCGGCGCGCCCGCCTACCCCGGTTTCATGACCCGGGGCATCGACGCTCCCGAGAACTACTACTACCGCCGGGTGTTCACGGACGGCGTGCGGGCGGTGGAGGCCGCGCGTTCGCATCCGCTGGCCGATCCGGGCCGCACGGTGGCCGTCGGTGCCAGCCAGGGCGGCGGCATCACGCTGGCGGTGGGCGGACTGGTCCCGGATCTGGTGGCGGTCGCGCCGGACGTGCCGTTCCTGTGCGACTACCCGCGCGCGGCGACGCTCACCGACCGCCATCCGTACCGGGAGATCGGCCTCTACCTCAAGACGCACCGGGGCCACGCCGAGGACGCCCTGCGTACCCTCTCCTACTTCGACGGCGTGCACTTCGCGGCCCGCGGCCGGGCGCCGGCGTTGTTCTCCACGGCCCTGGAGGACCAGACCTGCCCGCCGTCCACCGTCTTCGCGGCCTTCAACGCCTGGGCGCACGAGGACAAGGCGATCGAGGTGTACGACTTCAACGACCACGAGGGCGGCGGCCCCTACCAGCAAGCGGCCAAGGTGCGCTGGCTGCGCTCGTACGCCTGAGGAGCGTCGCGGCCGGGGTGGCAAGACGACGGGGCGGGGGGGGGGGGGGGGGGGGGGGGGGGGGGGGGGGGGGGGGGGGGGGGCGGGGCGGGCCCACCGCCCCCACCCTACGGGCGTAGCATTCTGGAGGG
>NZ_JBWKDW010000019.1:180204-188456 GCF_056435735.1 Streptomyces sp. NPDC043878 | reverse complement strand
AGCACAACCCGGGAAGGACATGAAGCCGACCCCCGGGGAAAACACCAGCCGGCACCGAGCACAGGCCCCGGGAGAAAACACCAGCCGAAAGCCGGTGGTGTATCCGGATTGCCGACTGCACCAACCGCAGCCCCCCGTTCATCGTCGTGATGACGACCATGACAGCGGCGCAGGCTCCTACGAACCTCCGCCCCCATGGGGCCTGCTTGATACGACGCCGCACCATGCGACACCTCCAATCCGCCTGACTGGGGCAGGCGCTCACGGGTCGCGGTAGTCATGACAGGAAGATCAAGTTCGGCAACTGTATGTAGACGCGGTGTCAAAATATTGTGGACGGCTTGCTAACGACACCAGGACAAGGTTCGGTGATGATCAGTGCTTACCCGCGACCAAGGGAGTCGTGGTCAGGAAGGGGTAAGTATGCGAGTCACGCGAATGGGCGCAGGGGCAACAGTCGCCGTCACCACCATTCTCGGGGTGAGTCTGGCAGCCGCCGGACCCGCCGCAGCCGCGGGTGGCACCTGGCACGCTTACGGCAACACAAATCCGATCACCTCCAGCTCCAGCACATGGCGTTGCGCCAGCTCCCATAAGGTCGCCGACGATGTGCACGCGCAGGTATGTGCGATCAGGTCGTCAGGCGGAGGCAGCGTGCAGGGGGCAGTGATCGTGCGCAACGACCGATCCAGCGTCTACAGTGCGTCAGCGTTCATGGACCTGCGCACCTCCTCCACCGGCCTGGGCATTTGGTCATGTGAGTCATCGGGAGTCGGGGCGAACTCCTGGTCGGTGTGCTTCGGACAAACCCTCACCCAGAGCAGCCCCGTGAACTCGGCAGGCTCCGCCCTGGGAGCATCCCTCGGCGTGTCACCGAACGTCTGAACCGAAGCCCCAGTGCCGAGGAAGCTGAGAGTCTCGGCGAACTCGGGCGGGCCCGGTGGGCACACGGCATCACGGACCAGATAGTCGCGGACCATTTACGGTCCGTACGGCCAGGGCCGCACTCGACGTAACGCCGGGGCCCCGCTGTCGTTGAAACAGCGCGACTCCATATGCCGGGCCCCGGGGATGATTGACCTCCCCGGGGCCCGTGGCGTCCGACTGGGCGCGAGCGATCAGCGCCGGGGGAAAGGCCGGCCGAAGGCGGGCGGCTGGAGTCCACGTCTCTGGGCTGTGGGTCCGGCGGGTGTGGGTGCGCTCACGGGCACCGCCTCCGTTGCTGGGCGCGTCGGTATCGTTCGACGCCACTGAGGTCGCCGCTCGCTTCTCAACGAAATTGCGGGTTATGGCGGAGGTTCACTCCAGGGTGTCGATCGCAGTCTGGATCACGGCGCGGGCCGCGTCGCCATACACGGCCGTCTCCGCATGACCGGGAACGCCGTCGCGTAGTGGGCCACTTCACGCGGCTGCGTCACGCTGATCTCTGCCGTCAGCGTCTCCACCACGGCCTGGACGTCGTCGTGGAGGTAGAACTCCTCCAGCGGCCACACGGCGGGTCTCGAACGGCTCGTCGTACTTGATCACTCGCTTCGGTAACTGCCCTATGTGCAGGCGGCCTTCGGCTGACCATGTGCTCCGGCCAAGGAATACACGTGATCAGCACGAAGGCCGTGGGGATGAGTCTGTTGCACCATGCTGTCCGGCAGGAACCGTTCGCGGAACTGTCATGCTTCCGGGCCGAGTTGCCCTCCTGCCTGACCGCCCCGGCCGGGTGTGGCCGCTGCGTGCTCGCTACTCGGTACGCCGGACCGCCTGCTTCACCTCGAGCTCCACGCCGGCCCGCATCGTGCCCTGCTCTTTCGCATGCTCGCTCACTGCGGCCTGCACGTCTTGGGCCAGGTCGCGCCATGCCTGCCATGCGGTCTCGTATGCGGGCGGGTCGCCTTGGCCGCGTAGGGCTTGGGCGGTCGCGTGCATCTGGTCGGCGGCGCGTTGCTTCTCCACGAGTTCTTCGAAGGTGTGTGACACGTAGGAACCTTAAGCTGTGCACGACTGATCCCCTCGCCGCGACGTGCACAGCAGGGGGTTCGCCGTCCGGCTCCTACGACGGGAGGATCGGGCGCAGGATTTCGCGCGCGCCCTCGCGGGCGGTCTCTCAAGCCTGCCGCGCGCGACACGCTCGGCTTCGGCCCGGGCGCGCGCTCCGTCTGTGGGCACGGCCGGCAGCAGCCATCGCTCTCACAGACCCAGGAGCGCCCCGTCCGCGCACGGTCTCCCAACGGTCGCTGGTGAACTTGGTGCTCGGGCGCCGGCCTGAGCAGGTCGCCTTCGTCGGCGTCAACGGCTCCCGGAAGTCCACCTGCGTTCGGCTGCTCGCCGGACTGTACGGCTTCCAGGAGGGGGCACGGTCTGCTGAGACGGCGTGGACGTACTGGAAGTAGACGCCGCGTCTTTGCAGGCCCGGGTGGGCTGTGTGCTGCAGGATCCAGTCCGTTTCCCGTTCAGCTCGCTGGCCAACCTGCCGACCTCCCGGGGCACCGTCACCGAGACCGGCCCGCGGTGAACGCGGGCCTCCGGCGCCGAGCAGGTCGTCGCCTGCCTGCCGGCCGCGTGGGAGGCGCTGCTGTCCGACCGGTTCCGCGGCGCAGGAGCTGTCGGCCGGCCAGTGGGCGAAGGTCGCCGTAGCCCAGGTTCTGTGCAAGGACGCGCCGGTGCTGCCGGACGAACCGACCGCCGGCATGGAGCCCCGCACCGAGCATGCCGTGTACCAGGCCGTACTGCAGGGCACACCGCCCGGCGAGCGTCGTGGAGTGCGACCACATCTTCGCCTTCGACGACGACGGCCGCATCATCGAGACCGGCACGCACCGGGAACTGATGGGCCCAAGCGGCGAATACGCCGCCGTGTCCACCCTCCAGGCAGCCGGGCACCGTGCCGAGGCCGGGGAGGCGGCATGACGTCCTATCACCCTCAGCCTCCTCCCCCGGCCCCTTTGGCCGACTCATGCCCGGCCGACTTCTACGCGCACCCCCACGGCGCCAACTGCCCGACGTGCTGCACCACTTCGAGGCCGACGACATCGTTTGGGCCTCCGTGTCCAGGCGCCTGGTCAGAGGACGGTGTCCCGGCCGAGCGACAGCACAGGCCGCATGAACCGCCAGGACGCTCCGTGTGAGGAGCCTGGCAGCGTCGTGGTCGAGAGAGTCTGACCGGCAGGGCAGTCGAACCCCCTGCCGCACCCGTCTTCACGGGGGAACGAGGGAGGGCGCATTGAACGCCGACGACGAACGCGAGTTCCGCGAGTTCGTGGCGGCGCGGTCGAGATCGCTGCTGCACACGGCCTATTTGCTGACCGGGGACTGGGAGCAGGGCCGCGACCTGCTCCAGACCGCGCTCGCGTCCACCGCCCGGCGCTGGTCGCAGCTGCGTGACCGGCAGCAGCCGGAGACCTACGTGCGCCGGGCGATCTACCACGCCCAGGTGGACCGCTTCCGCCTGCTCAGTTGGGGGAAGGAGACGGTCACCGACACGCTGCCGGACTCGTCCGGGCAGGCTGCCCACTGGGCCGACATCGTGGTCCAGCGGCAGGACATCATGGCCGCGCTGCGGCGGCTGCCCAAACGCCAGCGGGCGGTGATCGTGCTGCGCTACTTCGAGGACCTGCCGGACCCCGAGATCGCCGCGATCCTGGGCGTCGCCCAGGGGACGGTCCGCAGCCAGACCCACAAGGCCCTGGCCTCCCTCCGCGCCGCCTTCGCCGAGGCAGAACCGTCGGCTACCACCTCCTCCTCTGCCTCCGGAAGGGGCGTCATCGCATGAACGACTCGACCGAACACCCGCTGCACGAAACGTTGCTGCACGACGCCTTGCACGCCCATGTCCAGGAGAGCGGCGGTAATGCCGCCGGTCCCTATCTGGTCGGCCTGGCCGACGGCGCATTGCAAGTCGCCCGGCGGCGGCAGCGGCTGGCCCGCGCCGGGGCCGGCATCGTCGCAGCGGCCGTGGTCGCCACCACCGCCGTCGCCGTCGCGGACGGCGCGACCCAGCGCGCGCACGTAGTTCAGCCCGCCGCAACGGGCACGGGGAACACCGAGAAGGCGGCCCTGATCTCCATCCTGCCGGTCACCTCGTCCACGGAGCCCGGCTGCACCCACGGCAGCGGCGGCTACACCGTGCACGCGAGCGCGAGCCACCCGGCGTTCTGCATTCACGCCGACCGGGCCAGGGGCATGACCGACATTCGTGTCACCTCCGCTAAGGCTGCGAAAGGCGCCACCGACGGCACCTGGCAGGTCGAGGTGAACCTCAGCTCCGCCGACCGGGCCCGTTTCGCCGCCCTCACCGGCTCCATCGCCGCGGCCCCGTCCCCACGCAACGGATTCGCCATCGTCATCGACGGCACGCTCTGGGGCAACCCCAGCGTGACCTCCTCGATCACCGGCGGCCGTCTCGAAATCGTCGGGGCCTTCGTCGGGGACCTCACCAGCGCCGCCGCCCACGACCTCGCCCTCCGCCTGGATACCGGCAAATGACCCGCAGGACTGGCGGCCCCCGGCGAGCAGCCGCTGCCCGACCGGCGCGTGGTCATCCTGATCCGGGTGTCCCGCCTGTACGGGACCGCCCCGGACATCCCCTCCCGGGACTGAGACATCAGTGCGTACGCCTCATATGCCGCGGTCTGGGCCGTACCGATCCGCGGACACCGGCAGGCGCCGTGCGTTGAGCGGCTCCACGTGTTTCGACGTGGAGCCCCTCAGTGTCGTGGATGGTGACGGCTCAGAGTGCGGTGCCGGTCTCTTCGGTCAGTGCCTGCAGGAGGCGGTCCTGGAACCCTTCGTCGTGGACTGAGTGATGCGGCTCCGTCCGCTGGCGGTGGTACCAGTACCCGCCGGTGGTCAGGGCCTCGGGTTCGTCGCTGGAGGCGAGCCACTCCTGCGTGCGATGGCCGAGTTCCAGATCGTCCGGCGCGCCCGCTCCGCCCATCTTCGTCGGCACCCAGCCCGGATCCACGGCGTTGCTCAGCGTTCCGGGACGCAGGCGGGCCACTGCGGCCGCGAGCGTCGTGGCGAACAGCTTGCTGTCGGAGTACGACCCTGCGCTCTCGCCCCGCCAGTCGACCCCGTCGAGCAAGGGGCGGCCGCCGAAATGAGAACCGCTGCTCAGATACACCAGCCGGCGCGGCCCGCGCAGCAGTGCCGTGAGCAGGTAGGGCGCGATGATGTTGACCGGCATGACCGCCGGCCCACTCCACACACCGGCGTTGTGGATGACCGCGTCGAGCGACCCTGTATCGTTCAGCTCCGCGGCGATGCGCCGTACGGCGTCGCGCTCCGTGAAGTCGCCCACCACGAGGCGCGCTCCCCGGTCGACCAGCGGGTCGAGGTTCCTCGCGCGCTCATCGTTCCGGGCGTGCACCACCACCTCGTGCCCTGCGGACAACAGGGAGTCCGCCGCGCGCCGTCCAAGGCCGTCCGCTGACCCGGTCACCAGGATCCGACTCATGATCGCACCGCCCTTTCCACGTGGGTTCCGGTGCGCGCGACATCCGGGTCCAAAGTGAAGGCGCCCTCCGCGCGTTTCCGCCCGTCGTCGCCTTGCATGAGTGCTCCTTGCATCGCAGTGTGCTTCCTTCCGCTCGTGGTCCGCCCCCCATTACCGTCTTCGTGGCCCCGATGCCGGCTTGCTGGAGCTCACGTACCACCCACTGGACCTGCTCATGTCCACCTAAGAGATGCACGCCTGACCATCTACACGGCCGAGCCCGGCAGCGCCTCCGTGTTCCCTCGCGGCACGACCGGCATGTCCGGCACACCACCCACAGGAGGAACCAGCTCGCTTGACCGGACAGCCCGCAGCTCAGGCTGAACCAGCGGGATCAAGCTGCGAGCCCTCGAGCTGGGCGCCTGCCAGGGCCCACCAGAGGAGATCGTCGAAGGCGGTGACGACCGCGCTGCGCTCCAGGACGGCTGCCGCCGATCGACACCGCCGCCTGCCCGACGAGAAGCAGGCCGGCGAGGGCAACCACCGCTCCGGCGTCGATCGCAACGCCGTCCGCACCATCTCGTGCCGTTGGCCCAGGCCCCCCGGATCGCCTCAACCCAGACCACGATGGGCGGCCCACAATGCCTCCGCGCGGCCGGCGGCGCCGACGACCAGAGCCGCCAGTGCGGGTCTGTCGGGGACGGGGAACGAGACATATGCGCCCCGGCCCCCGCCGACTGGTCGCCCGTAGGCCTTTGTAGCGAGGTGACAGTCCGGGAGAAGCCGGATATTGAGCGTGGTCAGTTGGAACACCTCACCGCGTCGAGTGTCCGTCCAGCGGAGCGCCTGCGGGATCGTGACGTTGATCGCCAGAGCACTCACTTCCAGGTCGCTGCTCATGGACGGATGATCTCACGCGAGTCGCCGCAGACATCCGGATCGCAGTCTCGGAGCGCCTTCACGCCTTCAAGCGGGCGGAGTTGTGCCCGACGCGGGCGCCGTGTCTGCGTGCTTCCCAGGCGATCCCTTTCGCAGCCTTCCCCGAACCACGAACACCGGATCCCCGACGTGTCAGTCGTGCCCTGCGCCTCCGCGACGGGGCGGTGTATGCGCGTAAGGAGACGGCCCTGCCATCAGTGCCGGATTCGCGAGATGTTCGGCTCGGCCGCTTGCGCAGGCCGTGCAGGCCTTCGGCTTGAGCAGCCGCTGAGGCGAGCAACGGCAGGCCGGGACACGTCGGCCGGGCCGGCGGTGTGATTCAGCTCGGCCCGGTGCGCCGCCGTGCCTCGTCCGCGAGGGTCCGCCGGAGTCCCGCGTCTGCTCCGTGACCTGGCCAGTCTGCTCGCGCGCCTGTTCCTGCATCCAGCCCGCGCCGTTCCCTGAGGGCGGGGCAGCTGCGCCGGGCGACGCGAGGGGGCTGGCCGTTGCCGGTTTCGCAGGCGCACCACCGGGGTGTAGGCCCGGCTTCCGTATCTGTCGGACCTGTGTGAACTATGCGCCGCTTCAGGCCAGTTGGGCAGCAAGTGGTTGACCTGCACATGGCGCAGTGGTCGGCTTGCGTTCGCATCCCATCCGACTGAGGAGAGGAAGCACACCGCTATGCGCAACAGATCACCACGGGGGCGGATCCTGCTGGCCGCGATCGCCTCGGCCCTGCTGGTACCCGTCAGCTTTGTCGGCCAGGCGCATGCCGACAGCCACCATCCCGTCACGGACAAGCAGTCCGGCACGCGGATCGTGCTCGGCACACCGGAAAAACTGAAGACCGTCAAACCGGCGGCGGTCCCGGAGGCCAGGGCTGTCGACTGCGCCGAGGGCACATCCGTCCACGACCGCACATCGTCCTGCTCCAACTACCGTATCCCGGTGGAGTTCCTGGTCGACGGTGCGCCCGCCGGATCCGCCGTCCTGCACAGCAAGGCGACCGCGCAGCTGGACACCCGAAACCGCTACCAGTGGAAGCAGCGGGTCGAGCTGAAGCTGACCGATCCGACAACACCGTCCGCCGCCGAGGTGTCTGCCACGGTCAAGTACCAGACCGGGCACGCCACCGCATCGACGGCGCTCACCCGCATCCTGATCCCGTACGTCACCCAGACGTTCGACTTCACGTTGTCGTCGCCGGGCCGGGACCTGGTCAACGACAGCATCGTTCCCTACGGGGACTTTTCGGCGCCGGGCTTCGACGACGGTAGCGCCTACCTGGGCGAAACCTTCCGCCCACGCTGCGACAACACCCCACGCATCACCCCCGTCGTCACCGGCGGCTGCGTCTACCCCGACGTCCCCGCCCTCTGGCAGATCGACGTCACCGACTGGCGCGTGGACAGCGTGGGCTGGCACGTGCTGTGGGCGCAGAAGAACCTGGCCCAACCCTGGGGCGTCAAGGGCACCCGGTATCCGCTGCACCGGACATTCGACCAGTCGCTCATCGCGGACAACCGGCGGACCGCCTGCGGCCCTGACGTGCCCCGGCCGCCCGGGCCGGGACTGGCCTGCGACGAGTACCCCTTCGCCCAGTCCTACGAGGGCGCCAGCCGCAACTCCGACTACTCCTGCGAGTTCCTGCACAGCCGCGACAACAGCCGTGAAGGCAGCTACCGCAAGGCATCGCTGAACGGGCAGCGCGTCCTGGAGAACGACCCGTTCTACGTCGCGGTGATCAACGTCCCGGCGACGCTGACCCCGCAGAAGCTGGACCAGCTGCGCGGCCCCGTCGGCTGCGGCGTCGAATCCTGAATCACGCCCAACCTGTAGCACCCGCGGGGCCGGGGTCCCCCTCCGGGGGGAGGGGGGGTGGCCCCTTGGGGGAGGGGGCGCTCTGCTG
>NZ_JBWKDW010000019.1:50469-180194 GCF_056435735.1 Streptomyces sp. NPDC043878 | reverse complement strand
TCCCCGCCTCGCCACCCTCCACCCCCCCCCCCCCCCCCCCCCACCCCCCCCCCCCCCTCCCTCCCCCCCCCCCCCCCCCCCCCCCCCCCCCCCCCCCCCCCCCCCCCCCCCCCCCCCCCCCCCCCCCCCCCCCCCCCCCGCGCCCGCTTGACGAGAGGATCATCCGCATGGCCGGCCTCGTACGCCAGACGTCCAGCCAGGTCCACATCGACGCCAGCACCGTGGACCTGCTGGGCGCCGACCTGTCCACCGACCACCAGCCCGAACAGTGGGTCGGCGGCCTGATCGCCGCTGCCCCGACCGGTGACGCGGTGCGCATCGCCTGCGGGCAGGAGGTCGCCACCATCCACGTCATCGCCCAGCTGTGGGACGAACGTCCACCCCTGGGCCCCACGGATCTGGAAGCCTGGCAGGACATCGCCGAAGTGACCGTCGACTGGCAGTCCCTGATGCTGGACTTCGGCACGACCGGGGACGGGGAGGACCTGGCGCAGCAGCTGGTGATGCCCGGCCCCGCCAGTTACCGGATACGGGTGTCGGCCCGTAACCGTGATGACGGCGACCCGCGTGACGACAGCGGCCCGACCGAGGCCCTGCTGATCCAGGTATGGCAGGCTCCCCTGGAGGAGGACTGTGTGATCAAGCAGTCCAGCGATACCGCGCAGCTGTGGGCCGAGCAGTGACCGCCGCCGGCACCACGCAGCCGACGGCAACCGACGTCGCCCTGCTGACCTGCGAAGCCCGTGGGACTTGCGGGGAGTCCTGGTCCTTGGCGGTGTTGGTCGGCATCCTGATGGATTGAGCTGTTCGCAGGACAACAGGTGGGCCTCGTCCAGGGCGAGGACGGGGGTGCGGCCGCGTTCTTCGCGTTCGGCGGCCAGCGCCAGGCCGGTCTGGGCGGTCAGGCGAGAACCGAGGTGGGAGGGCTGCCGGCCGGAAGCAGCCACGATCGCCTCGTGGATCCCACGGACCCCGATCACGGGGTTGGGAAGGTAGATCACCGATCAACTCGCCGAGTTCCGCAAGTCGTTTCACAAGAAGTGTTCCGGATGGCCCGTACGGAGCCGACTGCCGGTACGGGCCGGCCACCGGAGACGACAACCGCCACCCCGCCGCCGGAGTCGAACTCGGGTGCGCGAGACTGTCCACCACCGAACAGAGCTTGGAGCGTCAACTCGACGCACTGGGCAATGCCGGCATCCCGGACGAACGCATCCACGTGGATAAAATACCGCCGCCGAGGGTATGGGCCGCATCGCCTTTCTGCTGCTGGCCCTGTTCGCCGAGATGGAGCGCACCTGCACCGCCGAACGCACCGCCCACGCCCGCGCCGTTGCCGTGCAGCCGGCCGACACGTCGGCCGCCGCGCCGAAAAGATCGAGTACGCGCGCCTGCTCAAAGGCCAGGGCGCCAGCTACGGGGGGATCAGCGCCAAGACCGGCATCCCGAAAACCTCCCTGCACCGCTACCCGCAAGCGTAGCCGTGCCAAGAAGCGAAGAGCCGCTCGCGGCGTCCTGTCCATCCAGTCGTCCCTTGCCGCGCTGCGGCTGCGCCCGTCCGCGAAGCAGGGTTCTTGACCCTCACACCGTGTCAGGCGCTGAACTCGGAGACATCATGTTCACCATCGGAGACTTCGCCCGGCACGGCCGCGTTTCGGTCCGGATGCTGCGGCACTACGACGCGACCGGACTGCTGCGCCCGGCACACGTCGACCCCATCACCGGCTACCGCCACTACACCGCCGCCCAGCTGGCCCGCCTCAACCGCGTCATCGCGCTCAAGGACCTCGGCTTCACCCTCCAGCAGGTCCAGCAGATCCTGGACGAGAAGGTCAGCGCCGAGGAACTGCGCGCCATGCTGCGGCTGCGGCGGGCGGAGCTGGAGGCGGCGATGACGGCCGCGGCGGCCCGGCTGGTCCAGGTCGAGGCGAGGCTCCGGTCGATCGAGAGTGAGGGGCACATGCCCAGCAATGACGTGGCGGTGAAGAGCCTCCCGACCGTGCGGGTGGCCGAACTTACCGGTCTCGCACCGGACTTCGACACCATTGGACCGGTCATCCAGCCGCTGTATGAGGAGCTGATGACACGCCTGAAGGCGGCCGGCATAGCCGTGACCGGACCCGGTGTCGCCTACTACGAGGATGCCCCGGACGGCGGGGTCCTCGTCCACGCGGGTGTCGAGGTCTCAGCGCCCCTCGGGGAGGACGACGGGTTGCGGATCGTGGACCTGCCGCCCGTTGAGCAGGCGGCGACCATCGTGCACCGCGGCTCGATGGACACGGTCCTGCCGACCGTCCAGACCCTGGGCCGCTGGATCGACACCAACGGCTACCGTTCAACCGGCTACCCCCGGGAGATCAATCTGGAGTGCCCGGAGAACCGAGACGAGTGGGTGACCGAGCTCCAGGAACCGGTGGCCCAGGTCTGACAGCCGTGAGGGGGCATCCATGATGCACGTGGTCGTGCGCCAGGAGACCGGAGGGGTCGCGGCCGCATCCGCTGTTGTCCGTGGCCCCCCTCCCCCACGGGTACAGGGCGAAGACGCGAGGCGGCCGGCGGCGGCCGAACAGGACCAGCACCGAGCGCCGCCCGTACCGATGATCCACGTCGAAGGCACGATCGGGCGGGCAGTGCTGCAGCACCAGGGCGGCCAGGCGGGCGCCCTCCCGTCGGGGGTCGGCCGGCCGGCAGCCGCACGGTGACCTCGACCGCTCTTGCCACGGAACATCGAGCAGTTGCCCACGGTCTACTGATCGTCCTGTCGGACTCCCCATTGGCTCCAAGCAGGGATGGCTTCTCGGGCTTGTAGCCAGGCAGAGGGGAGACCGTCCGTTCCGGTGCGGGCTGCGACGACGCCCCCCGTGATCGCGCAGGTGGTGTCGCGGTCGCCCCATCCTGCAACGGTCTGCCACAACGCCTCGGCCAGGTCGTCCAGATGCCCGGCGGCGGACCACAGCGCGAAGGGCACCGTGTCCGGAGCCGAGATCAGCGTCCCCGAGCCCAGCACGGATGCCGCGTGGCGAACCGACGTGCGCTCCGAGAAACTCGCGGCCACCCGCAGCCCGGACCGCACGTCGCTGTCCGGCACATGCGAGGCGACCTCCCGCAGGAACTCGGCGCGCGGTGGGGCGTCCTGGCCCTCGCCGACAGCGGCCAGTGCGGCGGCAACGGCAACGGCCACCGCTCCCGCGACCGCCTCCGGGTGAGCGTGGGTGGTCAGTGCGGACAGCCGGGCCTGCTCGGCGGCGGCCTCGAGGTCGTCCCGGAACCAGGCACCCAGAGGAGCCACCCGCATGGCAGCGCCGTTGCCGTAGGAACCCTGGCCGCCGAATTGTGCCGCCGTGACGGCCCGCCAGTCCTCGCCCTCGCCGATGCGCCGCAGCACACCGTGCATCGACGGACCGTACATTCGCCCAGGGTCCCGGTCGTACTCGGCGACGAACTCCTTTGCCAGGTCGTCCGGTCGGACCTCGTCGTAGGCCACCAGGTGGGCGAAGAGAACGAAAGCCATGGCGGAGTCGTCCGTCCACGACCACGGCGCGGGACGCAGGTCCCGTGCGGCCCAGAGCTCCTCGATGTTCTCGTCGGAGCGTACAAACCAGCTGTCACCGAAGGCATCGCCCATGACCAGGCCCTCCAGGCTGGCGCCGGCGTGCTGTGGACCGGTCATGACCAAGCTCCTCTGAACGATGTGACCTCGGCATTCTGTCTGTCATCAGGTCAGCGGTCGAGCGGATTGGTGAACGTGGGTACCCACCCGACGCGCGGCGCGGTGCACACGGGGCCTGCTCAAACCTCGGTGGCACGCACTCAACGTTCGGCGACACGGGACACAGGTCGCGTCAGGGCGCCCGCGTTAGATCTCGAGCTTGAAATCCCGACCCGGACCGGCTGCGACCGGGCCAGGGTTTCGGCACCCTCCCGGCCTCCGACCGCCTCCCCCGCCGGTCAGCGGGGGAGGCGGTCAGCCGTTGACGGCCGCGGGTGGTGCCGATGGGTTGGGTGCGGTGAGGAAGGTCTTCCATCCTCCGGGGGGCTGCTGTCCGACCTCGAGGGCGCGCAACTGGTCCAGGAGGGCCGGGTCTTGTGCGTCGAGCCAGTCGGTGAACTGGCGGAAGGACACCATGCGGACGTCCTTCGGGTCCGACATCTGCTTCAGGGCTTCCTCTACGGCGTCCATGTAGATGCCGCCGTTCCACTCCTCGAAGTGGTTGCCGATGAAGAAGGGGGCGCGGTTGGTCTCGTAGGCGCGGCGGAAGCCGGCGAGGTAGGACTCGGTGGCCTGCCGGCGCCAGGCCGGGTAGTTGTAGGAGGGGGCCTTCGTGGAGTTCTGGGACTGGTTGGCGAGGATGTTGTAGTCCATCGACAGCACTTCGAACCTGTGGCCCGGGAACGGGATGCCCTGCAGCGGGAAGTCCCATACGCCCTGCCGCTTTCTGGGCCAGCGCTGGACTCCGCCGGGGGATGAGGCGTCGTAACGCCAGCCCAACTCCCGTGCCACGGGCAGCAGGTTGTCCTGGCCCAGCAGACAGGGAGTGCGGCCGCCGATGAGTTCGCGGCTGTAGTCGAAGGGGAGCGGGTCGTGCGTGTGCCAGCCGGTGTTGGTGCGCCACGAGGTGACGAACGATCTGGCCTGCTCGATCTCGCTGCGCCACTGGTCGGGCGTCCACGCGGCCACCGACCCGGAGCCGGAGCAGAAGTGCCCGTTGAAGTGGGTGCCGATCTCGTGCCCGTCGAGCCATGCCTGGCGGACGTACCCGAGCGTCGACTTGAGGTGTTCGTCGCTGAGGTAGCCGATCTCCGAGGCGCCCACGGGGTTGTTGGGCGGGTTGTACAGGTGCCGCTTGGACTCAGGCAGCAGGTACAGCCCGGACAGGAAGAACGTCATATGGGCGCCATGGTCCGTGGCGGTCTTGAGGAAACGGGGGAAGAGGCCGGTGCCGACCTCGCCCGCGCCGTCCCAGGAAAGGATCACGAACTGCAGTGGTTTCTGGCCCGGTTCGAGCGGTTCCGGCGTCGTGGGCTGGTTGGGCTGCCGGCCGGTGTAGGCGGTGGAGCCGTCGCCGATCAGCCGGGGCGCGGTACGCGGGGGACGTTTCGGGCCGCCCGCCGCCGCGATGTGTTCCTCATTCGGGGCGAGGGTGAAGTCCTCCGTCGAACCGCAGCCGCTGAGGCCGATCGCCGCGGCTCCCAGCCCGAGTCCCATGCCCAACGCGTGCCTGCGGCTCATCTTGCCCATGGGTGTCCCAACCCGCACCCGAGGGTGCGTTGTCGTGAAGTCCTGGCCACGAGAGGACCATACATAACATCAATGGGCTTATATGACTTTAAGGCTGTTATATCGGTAAGCGGTGGTGAGGATGACCGGGAAGGAGCAATGCTCCACTGCAGCAGCACCAAGGCGCGGTCCATGCTTACGAAAGGCGTGAAAGGACCTCACGTGGTCATCGGGCAGTGCCTGCGCGATCCCGGTCACCTACGGCGAGGGGCTCGCCGACCGGGTACGTGCGGTCGCCCCGGCGGGAGCCGACGCGCTCGACGCCTCCGGCCGCGGCGAGACCCCCGGTGTCGATCGAACTCGCGGGAGGTCCCGAGCGCGTCCTCACCCTCATGGCCTTCGATGCCGCCGACCTGGGTATTCAGGTCCACTCGGGTGGCGCGAGGGGGAACGGCATCCGAGCCATGCACGATGTTCTCGCCCTCATCGAGGAAGGACGGCTACGGGTCCCGATTTCACGCACCTTCCCCCTGGCGGAGGTGGCTGCCGCGCTCGACCTGGGCCGTGCGGGACACCTCGGCGGCAAGATCGTACTGCTGCCCTGAAGCCAGGTGTTTCCCGTGGCAGCCGGAGTCAGCGGCGCGCGAAGGAACGGTTCTTGGGGATCGCGGCATCGAGCTGGGCGACCAGGCTCGCGTCGCCGACCGGCGGCCATCGCCGCGCCACGGTCACCGCGTCGAGGCCGGTGCGCTCACACGCCATCGCTCTACGGCCTGCCGCAGAGGCGTCTGACTGCCTGCCCATCCCCCTCTCTCCCCCGAGCGGCTGCGGCCCCTCCGGAGAAGGCCTGTCTGCTCGATCAGGGACCATGGCGTGCCGGCTCCTCGCAGCCTGGCCAGGCGGGTCCGCGGTCGTGCGAAGTTCGGCCGGGTCCGGCGGGCCGCAGGCAGCGGCCGGCCGGACCTGGCATCACGCCGACCACAGGGCTCCCGGCTGAACAGCGGTCAGCTGGTACCCGTCCCTGCCGCCTCCACCCGAGCGGGCCTGGCGGCGGGGCCCGGCGCGGCCACCATGTCCCGGGCGGCGGTGACCTCGTGACCGGCGGCGCAGATCAGCGCCGTCCTCACGGGGGCGTCGCAGTCACGGTGAAGCAGTGTGACGGTGGAACCCTCGGGCCCGACGAGCCAGTCGTCGGCCCAGTCGATCAAGGCCACCAGTGCGGGGACCAGGCCGCGGCCCTTGTCCGTGAGCCGGTACTCCTCACGCACGCGCGAGCCCGGCTCCTGGTAGGGCCGCTTCTCCAGAAGACCTTCCGAGACCAGGTCGCGCAGGCGTGCCGCGAGCACTCCGGAACTCACGCCCACGCGGGTCAGGAAGTCGTCGAACCGCCGGGTGCCGAAGAACGCCTCACGCATGATCATGCCCGCTGTCCGCGGAGCCAGCACCCGCAACGCCAGCGCGATCGAGTCCGGTTCCAGATCCCAGGCATCCCTGTCCCACGGAAGGGATGACCCGTGAGCCGTGCCGAGTGGCTCTGGTGCCTCAGTCATGTCTTCTCCGCTCGCCCGTCTTGCCGTCAGCGTAATCGCCTCCTAGTCTGACTTCGGCCTACCGAAGTCAGGTTGAAGGAGTGGTGTGTGGTGACTGCCGGCGAGAGCTATCGACGAAGTGCGGTCGGGGCTTCCTGGGACGCGATCGTCATCGGATCCGGGATCGGAGGGCTGACCGCGGCCGCCTTCCTGGCCCGTACGGGAAAGCGAGTCCTGGTGCTGGAGAAGCACAGCACCGCCGGTGGCGCGACCCAGGTCTTCAAGCGGGCCGGTTACGAATGGGACGCCGGTCTGCACTACATGGGCGAAGTGCACCGGCCCAACGCCGGCCTGCGCAGGATCTTCGACCACATCAGCGGCGGAAAGCTCGAGTGGGAGCGCATGCCGGACGTCTACAACCAGATCGTCATCGGCGACCGCACGTACGAGTACCCCTCGGGGGCCGCGCGGTTCAGGGAGCGGATGAAGGAGTACTTCCCTGCCGAGGCCGGAGCCATCGACCGGTACGTCGATCTTGTCTTCGAGGCGAACCGGGCCGCGAGTCCCTTCTTCGCGCAGCGCAGTCTGCCGCAGCCGGACGGCGACTCCCTCTACGACGACCTGTGCGGCCCTTTCCGCAGCTTCTCCGACCGCACGGTGACGGAGGTCCTCTCCGAACTCACCGACGACGAGGAGCTCAGGGCGGTGCTGTGCGGGCACTACGGCGACTACTGCATGAACCCAGGCCGTGCGTCCTTCGGCATGCACGCCATGCTGATCCGGCACTACATCGACGGAGCCAACTTCCCGGTGGGCGGATCGGGCCGGCTGGCGGAGACGATCTGCGACGTGATCCGTGAGGAGGGCGGCGCGGTCCTGGTGGCGGCCGAGGTGAGTTCCGTACTGCTGTCGGAAACCGGCGAGGCCCGCGGGGTGACCATGACCGACGGCCGGGAGTTCCTGGCCCCGGTGGTGATCAGCGACGCCGGCGCGCTGAACACCATGACGCGGCTCCTGCCGAAGGAGGCCGACACCGCGGGCCTCGCCGACAGCTGCCGGGCCATCGGGCCCTCCCTCACGTGGGTCGTCCTGAACATCGGCCTCAAGGAATCCGCCTCCTCCCTGGGCCTTGACCCCGGCAACATCTGGGCGCACACGGGCCCCGACATCGACGCCCAGGTCGCCGCCTACGAAGCCGATCCGCACAGCCGTCCCATGCCGTTGTACTTCCTCTCCTTCCCCTCGGCGAAGGACCCGCAGTGGGAGGCACGTCATCCAGGACGGGCCACCATCGACATCTGCGGTCTGACCGCCTGGTCCCTGTTCGAGCCCTACGCCGACACCGCCTGGATGAACCGCGGGGCCGAGTACGAGGAACTCAAGGAACGCCTGAGCGCCGAACTCCTGGAGCAGGTGCTGCGCTTCTGCCCGCAACTGGCCGGAAAGATCGACCACATGGAGCTGGCGACCCCCTTGAGCTTCAACCATTTCCTGGGGCGCCGGCACGGCGACTTCATGTCCCTCGCGCACACTCCACAACGGTTCGCCGACCGCGCCCTGGGCACCAGAACACCGGTGCCGAACCTGTTCCTCAGCGGGCAGGACGTCGTGGCAGCCGGAGTCAGCGGAGCCATCGTGGGCGGCGTCGTCGCCGCGTCCGCGGTACTGGGGCGTGACGCGCTTCAAGAACTGCCCACCGTGTGACCGCTCCCCCACGGCCGGGTCGCCGTACGAGTCCGCGCCCCGATCGGCTCGGCCACATGCCGCAGCTCGTGGTCGGTGTGATGAACGGCGATCCAGCCCGGCCACTCACCGCGTCCCGCACCCCCGGCACTGTGCCGTAGCCCGCGCCGGTCCGACTGACACCCGCTTGGCGGGGTCGGCCGCGTCTCGTCTCTGACGCTGCTCATCCGGTCGGGCGGCTCACGGCAGGCCGGCGACAGTCGTTTGATGCGCTCGTTCCTGATGAACCGCCGGCCGGTTTCGGGGAAGTCGAGCCGGCACGTTGCACGAGGGACAGGGGTGTCTGCCGCCGACGGCCCGGCCGCGGCCGCAGGCACCCCTGCGAGGCACCAGCCGCACATGGCTCAGCACGCCATCGAGGCCACGGCCAGAAAGGGCGAAACTCTCCTGCCCGCCACACGCCCCGCAGAGGATCCATAAGCGGTTCTGCTGTCGGCAGACTCGCTGGATGTCATACGGCGGCCTGCCAGGATGGCCGCATGGGGAAGAACATGGCGGTGCGTCGACTCGATCTCGGGTACTTCATCCGGCCTGCATCGGAGACGGGCGGCCCACAACCACGAGTCGAACCTGTCCTTGCCTACCTGGTGCGACACGACCAGGGGTTGATCCTCTTCGATACCGGCATCGGCGCCGCGGACCCCGAAACCGAAGCACACTACCGACCCCGACGGCGAGCGTTGCAGGACGCCCTGTCAGCGTCCGGAGTCGCCCTTGATGACATCTCCATGGTCGTGAACTGCCACCTGCACTTCGACCACTGCGGCGGAAATCCCCTCCTGGGCGGCAAGCCCATCCTGGTTCAGGACGTCGAACTGGCCACCGCTCGTCGGGGCAACCACACCTTCGAGGAACTGATCGACTTCCCCGGCGCAACCTACGAGGAAGTCGCCGGCGAAACCGAAGTCTGGCCGGGAGTCTGGATCATTCCGACGCCTGGGCACACCCAAGGGCACCAGTCGCTGGTGCTCCGGCAAGGCGACGGCACAGTAGTCCTCGCCGGCCAGGCACACGACTTCGCTTCCCATTTCGCGTCCGACCAGTTGGCCCGTCACGCGGCGCTCCAGGGCGTGGAGCCGCCGCTTCCTCCTTATCAGCACTGGCTGGAGCGACTCGCCGACTTCGACCCACGACGCGTGCTCTTCGCCCACGACTGCTCGGTCTGGGAACCGCCGCAGACCGCCTGACCGCGTCGACTCTCGCGGACGAGATCGGTGTCGACGCCATCGCCCTCGGTGAGCACCGCCGCCCGGAGTGGTCGATCTCCACTCAGGACCGTCCTCGCCGGCATCGCCACGCGCACCAGCCGTACCCGCCTCGCCTCCGGCGTGACCGTACCGAGCTCCGACGATCCGGTCCGCGTGTTCCAGTGGTTCGCGACCGTGGACGCCCTCTCGAACGGCCGGGCCGAGGTCATCCTCGGGCGCGGCTCCTTCACCAGGACACGGCAAGCAGCGCCTTTGAACCCCGGCCGGCGACGGAGTCGGCCACGGCAGCAGACAAGAACGCGTAGCCGAGGAGAACGCTCCCCCTACGCGGCGGAAGACTCTGAGCGCTTCAGCCGAACGATCTCTGCGAGCTGCTGATCCCACCCGCCGCGCCACGGCTCCACGCGAACTTTCACGGCATACCGGAATGGCCCTGCTGTTCGTCAGTGACGATGTACTGGCGCAACCTGGCCCGGCCGGCCTCCCGGCGTTCAGCGCCGCGCATCGGCTCGTCGACACGCGTGAGCGCCTCGCGGTCTTTGGGGGTGTCGGAGCTGGCGGAAAGGGTGTCTTCCTCGCGCTCGTCCCCGCTTCGGGCGATGCCCGACGCGGTGGTGTTGTCGTAGTCGCTGTGCGGGGTGGTCGTGTCCGGGTGTTCTTCGCCGCTTCGGGCGATGCCTGAAGCGGTGGTGTCCTCGTAACGGTTCTCTGGGGCGTCGGTGTCCTCGTAACGGTTCTCTGGGGCGCCGGCATGGGTGGTGTCGGGGGAGGCCGTGGCGCCGCCGTGAGCCCAGCCGCCTTCCCCTGGCTGGTTGGCTTGCTGCCAGGCGGCGTCCCAGGCGATGCCGTAGTGCTCGTACAGGTGGTGCTCTTCCTGCTCGGACAGGTGGCCGCCTGCGTCGACGTCGACGTTGGGCGCGTCTTTGACCTTGTCCTTGGGGTAGGGCACTTCCAGGTGGTCCTCGACCACTGCGGCGTCCTGGATGGGCACGAAGGACTCGCTGGTGCCGAACAGGCCCGTCTTGACGCTCACCCACTCGGGCCGGCCGCTCACGTCGTCGAGGAAGACGTGCTTGGCGTCGCCGATCTTCTTGCCCTCGGCGTCGTAGACCGGATGATCCAGCACCATCGGGATCTGCTCTCGCGTGATCATCTCTGTCCTCCCACTTCACTGTGCGGCTATCGGGTATCTATCCGGTATATCGCCACAAAAACCCTGAAGTGCGCTGTTTCGTCGGCTGCCGGGGTGGCGCGCGCACCACCCCGATTCTGGGGTCGGTCATCACAGGTGCGCTCCCGGGCCGGCCCGCGGCAGGGCGGCTGGGACTGCTGGTGGCCGGCCGGAGACCCCTTCGGCCGTCGATCCCGTTCTAGGAGGCGAGCCGTGCGCCGGTCGCCTGGCCGGGCATGAGGCTGGTGATCAGATAGACCCGCTCGATCGTCAACTCGCCGGTGCTCCGGCCCTTTCTCCAACGGGCGATTTGGAGGGCCTGGGCCGCGTCGGGGTAGTCGAGGTGGTCGAACGCGGCTGAATTCAGTTCACAAAGCTCCGTCACCCGAGCGGTGGCCGGGATGCGAGGCGGTCGTCCCCGTTGGATGGTGGAGTCATGAACCATCACCGCCAGGCCCAGCCGACGCTCGACATCAACACCCGACTCCTCACCACTGGCGCCGTCCTCACCACAGCCGGCGCCATCGTGGCGTGGGCCGGCATGGCCATCGCGGCCACCGCCGTGTTCACCGCGGGCCGACGCCTGATCCGCAACCTGGACGTGCCGCCATCCCAGCAAGCGGCCATGAAGTGGCAGCAAGCCAAGGAAGCATCGCGAGCCGGCATGCAAGCCTGGCAATCCACTTCCAACGCCCAGAACTGACCACCCGTGCCGACCAGGGCGGGCAACCACGCACGTCATTGACGCCTGCAAGACATAAGAGTGCAACCGCAGGCGGTGAATATCTCGCCGTCACGCCACCACACCACTCCCGCAGGTCCGGGAGGCGAACTCAGTGCGGCCATGCCGCTCGCCGGGTCACTCAAAATCGAAAGCTGCGGCTCTCGGCCGCGGCGCCGAGGGCCGGACCTTGCGGTGGACGACCATCTGGCCTCACGAGACCAGATCTGCGGGCGCTCAGGTAGCCGTGGGCCAGGTCCGCAGTAGTGCGGCGATCGCCCCCGCCGTGCAGGTGGGGTCGAGGAGCAGGTCCTTGAGGGCGACGGCGTCCTCGCGGGTGGGCTTGACGGAAACGCCGGCCGCTTCCAGGTACATCACGCCGGAAGCGGCCGCGACGGCCATGTTCGAGCGTTCCAGCCAGCGACAACGGCCCAGCGTGTGCACCAGGGCTGCGGCTTTGGCGTAGGGGCCGTCGTAGACGGCTTGCTCGAACAGTTCGGCCCGGTGGCGGGCGACTGCGGCCACGGGGACGCCGTAGTCGTCGGGGGCTGGATCGTCTGCTCCGGCGGCCTCTGCGATCTGCAGGATCCACGGAACGTCAACGTGCAGGTCCATCAGGCTGCGTGCGCTCCCCGGGGCGTCTGCTGAGCCTCTTCGGCCGTGTCGAAGACCGCCTGGTGTTCGGCCAGGAAGCGGGCCGCCGCGTCGACCGCACGGGCGCGCAGGCCACTGGCATCGTCCTGCACCAGCCGGGCCAGATAGTCCCCGATGCTCAATCCCAGGTCTGCGGCACGCTTCTTCGCGAGCTCCGCGACGTCCTCATTCACGCGCGCACCGAGCTGTGTCTTCGCCATACCCCCCACGGTAACACCTGTTACCGCGAGAGCCTGTCTCTTTGACCGGTTGACTCGTGGTGGGGCTGGTCAGTCTGCTGCCATGACGGAAAGCGAGCTGATCGTTGACCTGCGCGGTCGGCTGATCGAGCCACTCAACGACTTCTGGGACGCGGTGAGCGAGCCGAGCGGACTGCCGGAGTGGTTCGGCCGAAACCTGGACGCGTGGTCGGACACGATCGAGAGCCGGGGCATCTCGGTTTCCGCGCCCTGTGTGAAGCGGCTCCGGGACCGGTGATCACTGCCGGGGTTGCATCGCGGCGGATTGCGACGATCGTGGAGCTGTGGGGTCCGGGGATACGTGACGCCGGGATGCCATACCCCTGCCGACACGACCTTCAGGCCGGCTGAGACCACGGCCCCGACCGGAAGAACCTCCGTTGTCGGCTGCGAGGCCGGCCCTCCGTCCTCGACAACCCTGGAGAAGGGACGCCATTGTGGTTGCGAGAACCGGCATTTTCGGCGCAGTGAACAAGGAGCACCGCGAACAGCTGATGTCGCTCGCTCGTGAGGTGACCTTCGAGACGGGCGAGCGCGTCTTCGACGAGGGCGGCAACGCCGACCGCTTCTGGATCATCCACACGGGCACGGTCACTCTGGATCTTCAGGTGCCGGGCAGGCACGCGGCGGTCATCGACACCCTGGGCGCCGGAAAGCTGCTGGGCTGGTCCTGGCTGGTCCCTCCCCACCACTGGCACATGGGAGCCGAGGCCGGCAGCCCGGTGCGTGCCCACGAGTTCGACGCGGCGGTGGTTCGTGAGATGTGCGCGATGGACCCGGTGCTCGATCACGAGCTGTGCACCTACGTCATCGGCGTGCTCGCGCGCCGGCTCCGCTCCGCCCGCGTGCGACTGCTCGACCTCTATGCGCCCTACGGAGCGGGAGAAGTGCCCTGACGAGGAGACGCGCTGCGTGTACTGACGCTGTTGGCGTGATGTCCTGGCGGACAAGCGCTGGTCGCCGCCGTCTTCGCCGATCGCATGACGCCTACGCCGCCGCCGTCACCGCCGCCCTGGACGACCCCGACCGCTGGCACGGTTTCACCGGCCATCTCCACGCCATCTGCGCCGTGCAGGCCGCCGACCGCGGCTTCGCCGACGCCCTGACCATGGCTTTCCCCACCGCCAAGACCCTGAAGGCCCGCCGCGCCGAGGCGTACGACCGGCCGCTCGAAGTCATCACCCGCGCCAGGAACACCGGGCACCTGCGCGACGACTTCACCCACCAGGACGTCGTCATCCTGCGCATCGCCGACGCCGGCGTCATCGCCGCCGCCGGTGATGACGCCCCCGACGCTGGCGCCGCCTCGTCGGCCACATGATCCGCTCCTACGCCGCCCCCGACGCACCGATCCCCGAGTTGCCCGAAGCCCCACGGCCCACCGCCCTCTACCCGCGGGGGCTTGGGCGGCCTGTTCCGGCTGGTAGGCGTTGAACGCCTGCTCGTAGAGCGCGATCACGAGCGCCTTGTTGTCATCGCCCGGTATGTGGATCTCCTGCCGTGCGGTGGTGGGGAAGGTGTCAGTCCGTCATCGCCTCGCGGACGAGCGCCGTGTCGACGAACTGCTCGAAGCGCACGATGAGTCCGCCGCGTACGACGAAGTGGTGGGCGACGCGGACGTCGATCGGCTTGCCGGTGGCCTTGTTGGCGGCGGTGTAGCGGGCGAGGACGACGACGTTCTCGCCGTCGACGACGTAGGTGTCGTCGTGGGCGGTCCAGCCGTCCCAGTCCTGTCCGAGCTTCTCCATCACGTTGGCCGTGACCCCGTCGGGGGTGCGGTAGGTGCCGGCGAGCGGGAAGCCGGCCATTTCGGTCCACTCCACGTCGGGGGCGAGGGTGGCGCGCAGGGCGGTCAGGTCGCCGGCGGCCGAGGCCAGGTACTGGCGGCGTACGACGTCGGCGGGGGCGGCGGAGTTCGCGAACTCGGTGTCGGTCATGCTGGTCAGCCCCACTTCATCTCGCCCTTGGCGACCTTCGCGCCGATCTGGGCGGCGATCAGCATGCCGTTGTCCGGGTAGCGCGCGACCAGCGCCTGGGTCAGCGCGGCGCCGTCGGCCGCCTTGCCCAGCTCCTCCTCGAAGGCAAGCAGGTAATCGCGGGTGGCGGTGATGGCGGAGGCGTCGGCGGCGGTGTCGGGCAGGCGGTGGCCGGGGACGACCAGCTCCGGGTCGAGGGCGGCCATCTCGTCCAGCAGGTCGATCCAGGCGGCGCGGTCGTCGGGGGTGGGCGTGTCGGCGACCCAGACGTGCTCCTGCTGGAAGAGCAGGACGCCGCCGAGGAGGGCGCGGTGCTCGGCCTGCCAGAGGTAGTGGCGGTCGGGCAGGGCGGACGGGCCGCCCCTGAGCTCGAAGCGGTGGCCTTCGAGAGTGAGGTCGCCGGTCAGCGGGGTGAGGTCGACCAGGCGGGTGGGCAGGTTCGGGCCGAGGGCCTCCCATGCCTTGAGCTTGCCCTCGTAGGAGTGCCGTATGTGCTCGATGACCAGCGGGGTCGCGACGAACACCGCGGCGGGGAAGGCGTCGGCGATCACTTCGGCGCCGAAGTAGAAGTCGGGGTCGGCATGGCTGACGAACACGGTCGTCAGCGTCCTGCCGGAGTCGAGGACCTCGGCGGCGAGGCGGTGGCCGTCGGCGCGGGTGAAGGCGGCGTCGACGAGCAGGGCCTCGCTCTCGCCGGTGACGAGGGTAGCGGTCTTGTTCTTGCTGCCGGCCGGGAAGTCGAGGTCGAGGATCTTGAAGGAGAGGGTGCTCATCATGGGCTCCTTTGCGCAGGGGTCGGGGTGGGGGCGGGTGAGGCTCAGAGAGCGGCGAGGCGTTCGTCGACCTCGTCGGCGGTGGCGTGGCCGTAGGCCAGCGGGGTGATGGAGGCGCGGTCGACGGCCAGCAGAGTGGGGAAGCCGGTGACGCCGAGCTGGGCCGCGCGGCGGAAGTCGGCGCGAGCCGCGGTCTGCGCCTCGGGCGCTTCGAAGGCGGCGACGACAGCATCCGCGTCGAGCCCGGCCGCCAGGGCGACCGTCCGGTAGGTGGCCGCCTCCGACAGGCTTCGTCCGTCGACGTAGAAGGCGCACTGCAAGGCTGCGGCCAGCTCCGCAGCGCGGTCGGAGGCCACCTGGCGCAGGGCCGCGACGCCGCGGGCGGCGGCCTCGGAGTCCATCACGAACGAACCGTCGGCGATCAGCTCCTCGTATGCCTGGCCGAACCTGGCACCGGTCAGTTCGGCGATCTTCGCGTTCGCGCCCTGGACGTAGCCGAACTCGCGGACCGGCACCCGGCGCGGCCCGGTGAACAAGCCGCCGGAGACCACCTCTGCCGGCAGGTCGGGGTGGCGCGAGGTGATCTCGCGCAGTGTCGCGGTGAATCCGTGCGACCAGCCGCAGTAGGCGTCGAAGACGTAGACGAGCTTCATCGAAGACCTCGGCAGAGAAGGGCGCCCGCCGGTTGCGAGCGATTCACCTGACCAAACAGTAGCTGACTAGTCAGATATTTCTCGACCTATGTGAACTGGGACACACCAGTGCGGCCAACCCCATAGAACCCGTACCGCCGCCGGTCCGCACGTCAGGGAAGTGCGGGCAGCGTCCGCGCCGCGGTGTTCCCCCTACCCACGAAGAAGTCGCGGCGGAACGCGGCACTCACACCAAGGCCGAACTCCACCACTCGACGGCCACGTCGAGGAAAGCGCGCACCGGAGGCCCTTCGTCTCACGGCGCCCGGCGGCGTGCCGCGCGGTCCGCGGTCATGGCCGCTCCGGGCCCGACGGCGAATGCCTTGCCTGTCGGGCCCGGAGCGGTGCGACACCGGCTGGGTGCGGGCCGCGTCAGCGATCGACCGGCTCGTACTCGAACCAGTCGAAGTGAACGGAGCCGGCACCGGCGAACATACCGATCACCCGGCCGGTGAAGCCGCCGGCGACCTCCGTGGCAAGGTACTTCCCGTCCAGTGAGGCAAGCTCGACAAAGGTGCCGTCCGCCTCCTCGATGCCGATCGCGACGGTGTCCGGGCCGGTGCGCGCATCGTCCACCGCGTGTACGGCGCTCACCTCGATGCGGAGGACCACAGGTCCGGGGGGTGTCGGACGGGACGTGACGACGGTGCTCAACGGGCCGATACGGGCCCGCACTTGTACCTCGCCGGACGAGGCCTCGATGTCGTAGTGATGCTGCTCGTCGAGGCGGACGGCCACGCCGCCGCGACCGTCCGCGGCATCGACCAGGGTTCGCACGCGACATGACGCGTGCTGCTGCCGCCGGCCGACGAACGTCACGTCGGTGTCGTCGAGCGATCCGCCGCGTGCCCGCAGAGTGAGCCAGCCGGGCTTTTCCTTCGTCGTCCACACCTCCGGCGGTCGGTGCCGCAGAGAGATCCAGTGCGGGGCCAGCCCGCTCAGGTCGAAGTCGTCCAGGCCGGGGACGGGGACCGGCGGCTGCAGCGGCCAGGGGGGCGCCGGCAGGGAGGTCGACAGTTCGCCGACGACCGGCCAGCCGTCGGCCCAGTCGACCGATGCCAGGAACGTCTCCCTGCCGAGTACGTGCCACCCGGGAGTACCACCGCCCGGCCGCACGCCGAGCACGACCATCCACCACGAGCCGTCCGGTGCCTGCACCAGGTCGGCGTGCCCGGTGTTCTGGATGGGATGGTCGGTGCCCCGGTGGGTGAGGATCGGATTGGCCGGACATGGTTCGAACGGGCCCGTCGGCGTACGGCTGCGGGCGATGGAGACGCCGTGGCAGCGCTCCGTGCCGCCCTCGGCGATGAGCAGGTACCAGTAGTCGCCGATCCGGTACAGGTGCGGGGCTTCGGGCGCCTTGGCACCGGGGGCGCCGGACCAGAGCCGGCGGGAGGGGCCGAATGTCTCCCCGGTGTGGGGAACGATACGGATCTGTCCGACTCCGGCGGTGGTGCACCAGCAGTTGCCGTCCTCGTCCCAGGCGAGGTCCGGATCGATGCCCTGGACTCCGGGCAGGCGGACGGGATCGGACCAGGGGCCGGCCGGATCGGTGGCCGTGAACAGCAGATTGCCGTCCCCGCTCACATTGGTGACGATCAGCCAGAAGCGGCCGTCGTGATGGCGGAGGGTGGGTGCGTAGATGCCGCCCGAGGAGCGGGTGCCGGGCGGCAGGCGCAGTTGGCCGGGCCGGTCGAGCGCGTTGCCGATCTGGGTCCAGTGCACCAGGTCCCGGCTGTGGAAGACGGGCACCCCGGGGAAGTACTCGAAGCTGGAGCAGGCCAGGTAGTAGTCCTCGCCCGCCCGGCACACGGAGGGGTCGGGATGGAAGCCGGGGATCACCGGGTTGTCGATGGTGGTGGCCTTCTCGGGCTTGCTCGACACCCTCATCAAGTCCTTTCACTGGTGTGACGCGTGGGAGGCACCGGCGGAGCCGGGACGGTCGGTTCAGCGGTGGAGCTGGACGACCACGATCGAGTAGGCGGGTACCGTCCGGCGGGTTGCACTGCGCGTCGTCGCGGAACCGATCGAAGTGGCGTTCTTCAGGTGCGCGTACACGGTCGGGGTGGCAGCGGACGGGCTGAACCCGCTGTACGACAGCGTGACCGTCGCGGCGCTGGCGGGGTCCTTGTCGATGAACATGACGGTGAGGTCGCCGTTGCCCCGCCGAACGGCGTGCGCGGAGACCAGGGGGTCGAGCCGACGGCCCGGACCAGCGTGTCGCCCGGCGCGCCCAGCTTGGTGGAGTGAGGACGGCGTCCATGGTCCGGCGGGTCGCGGGCTTTTGCCGGCCTCACGACAGGGACGAAACTTTCGCTCCTAACGGTCAGATAATTTCCTTGCCGAGATTAGCCAGGGGAAGCACGGTGGTCAACGGTCGCGAAGCCCGCTCCCTTCGCAGGAAGCCCCCGGACACACCAACTCGCCCGCTGCCGACGGGTTGTCGGCAGCGGGCGTCCGGGCGGCTGATCAGGCGTGCAGCAGCACGCAGGCGCCGAGGGTCAGCCCCTGGGCGGAGCCGTGCTGCCCCGGACCGTGAGGGTCGTCGCGATCTCCACCCCGACCTGAGGTGCCGCTTCACCGCGACCGAGCGTGAGAGCCAACTCGGTGGCGGCCACAGCCATCTCGGTGAGCGGCTGATGGACGGTGGTCAGCGGCGGGTCCACCCAGGCCACGACCGGCAGGTCGTCGAAACCGACCACGCTCAGGTCGTCCGGGATCCGCAGGCCGGCCTCGCGCGCCGCCTGGTAGACGCCCAGCGCCTGCAGGTCGTTGGCGGTGAAGATCGCGGTCGGGCGCTCGGGCAGAGCGAGCAGGGAACGAGCCGCCGCGCAGCCGTCCTCGTGGGTGAGGGGGGCGTGCACGACGAGTTCCGGATCGACCGGCAGAGCCGCTGCGCGCATCGCGGAGCGGTATCCGTCCAGCCGGGCACTGCAGTACAGCTGGTCCTCGGGGCCGCCGATCATGGCGATGCGGCGGTGCCCGAGCTCGGTGAGGTGGCGGGTCGCCGCCCGGCCGCCGGACCAGTTGGTGGCGCCCACGAACGGGACGTCGTCCGGCAGTTCCGTGGCGGGGTCGAAGACGACGAACGGGATTCCCTTCGCCTTCAGTTGCTCGCGCTCCGCCTCGGAGAGCTGGGCCACGGACAGGACACAGTTGGGACGCCTGGAGACGGTGTCGTCCCAGGTCGGCTCGGCGGTGTCGTGCAGCCCGAACTCGGAGACCATCAGGCCGACCCGGTGCCGGCGGGCGACCCGCTCGACGCCTCGGATGATCTCGACCGCCCACATGTGCTTGAGCTCGCGGAACACGAGTTCCACGACGTTGTTCCGGTTGGCCCCCGAGGGTTTGCGGTAGCCGTGCTCGTTGACAAGGGCCTCGACCCGGGCACGGGTGTCCGCGGAGACCCCCGACTTTCCGTTGATCACCTTGGACACGGTAGGGACGGAGACCCCCGCCGACTCGGCGATGAACGCGATGGTCACCGGCCGGGACGTGGCGCCCCGCCCGCCACCCCTGCCCGCCGGCCCGTCAGCTGCGTAGTCCGCCAAGGTCGCCTTCCCGGTCTTCGAACCGCTCGCACCAGGCGGGACCGGATGCGGGAGACGGTTGAACAGCACTGTCTGGGTAATGCCCGGCCATTCTGGCATCTCCTGGCGCCGAACCTGTGGCCTTGAGCACATCCTCATGTTAACTTCTCCGCCGCATGCAGCGAAAGTTTCCTCGACGCCGTACTCACCCGCTACCGCGCCACCTGGACCCAGATCGCGGCGGAGTTCCGCGACGAACCGCCAGGACTCACGCTCGAAAGCGTCAACGAGCCGACGTTCAGCGGCACTTCGGGCGACGACGAGAACTACCGGCTGCTGGCCGAGCTCAACCGGGTCTTCCACACGGTCGTTCGCGACTCCGGCGGCCAGAACGCCACCCGCCTGCTCGTACTGCCCACCCTGTACACGAACGCCGACCAGGGCCGCCTCGACGCCCTGGCCGCCGAACTGACCTCCCTGCGCGACCCGATGATCGCCACCACGGTCCACTTCTACGGCTGGTGGCCGTTCAGTGTGAACATCGCCGGCTACACCAGGTTCGACGCCACCTCGGAGCAGGACCTCACCGAAACCTTCGACCGCGCGCACAACGCCTTCGTCTCACGCGGCATCCCGGTCATCATCGGGGAGTACGCCCTGCTGGCCTACGACCACAACCGTCCCGGCATCATCGAGCGGGGCGAGGTGCGCAAGTACTTCGAGTTCCTCGGCGACAACGCGCGCCGACGGAAGCTCACCACCATGCTGTGGGGAAGCCTGTCCGTTCCGGTGGACGGGAAATGGCGAAGGCAAGGAGAGCTCTCTCCTTGCCACTCTCAACATATAGCGCACTGGGGGGCTTGCCGCAAGGCCCTGGTCACGGCGGAGAATCGTCGGCCGAGCCACAACTTCCGGAAACGGGGCCATGACGTGCGTGTGTTGTTGTCGACGTATGGAGGATGCGGTGACGTCGGATCAACGGCGGGAACGACCATGCCGTTACGGTGGCCGCCGTCCGACTGGGCGGCGCGGCCGGCCGACTCCTCAGAGGGAAGGCGACCAGGGATGAGGTTGTGCTCGACAGGAAGTTCGCCGGAGTTGGAGGCGCCGGTGATTCGATCGGCCACCGCAGTGCAGGGAACCACGGCTGTCTCGGAGGAATCGCGATGATCGAGCAGTACGTGTTGGATCTCCAAGAGGTTGACGACAGCCAGGTCGCGGTCGTTGGTGGCAAGGGCGCGCACCTGGGCGGGCTGTCGCGGATCGAGGGCATCCGGGTGCCGGGTGGCTTCTGCGTGACGACGGACGCCTTCCGGCGGATCGTGGCGGAAGCGCCGTCGATCGACGATCGGCTCGATCAGCTGTCGCGCCTGCACCCGGACGACCGGGAGGCGATCCGCACGCTCAGCGCGAGGATTCGTCGGACCATCGAAGGGATTGCCATCCCGGGCGACATCGCGGCGGCCATCACCGGCGCGCTCGCCCGGCTGGGCGAGCAAGCCGCCTACGCCGTCCGGTCCAGCGCGACCGCGGAGGACCTGCCGACGGCCTCCTTCGCCGGTCAGCAGGACACCTATCTGAACATCGTGGGGCCGACGGCGGTCCTCCAGCACGTCAGCCGGTGCTGGGCTTCGCTGTTCACCGAGCGGGCCGTGACCTACCGTCAGCGGAACGGCATCGACCACCGTACGGTCCACATGGCCGTGGTCGTGCAGCAGATGGTCTACCCGCATGCCGCCGGCATCCTGTTCACGGCCGACCCCGTCACGGGAAACCGGAAGACCGCCACCGTGGACGCCGGTTTCGGTCTCGGCGAGGCCCTGGTATCCGGCCTCGTGAACCCGGACGTCTTCGCGGTTCGAGACGGCGAGGTCGTCGCCAAGGCGATCGCCACCAAACAGCGTGCCGTGCACGCCCTGCCGGCCGGCGGTACACAGGAAGCGGCGATCGACTCCCGGCGGCAGGAGCAGCCGGCGCTGACGGATGCGCAGGTCGTGCGGCTCGCGCAGCTGGGGCGGCGGATCGAAGCGCACTTCGGCCGCCCGCAGGACATCGAATGGTGCCTGGTCGACGATGACTTCGAGATCGTTCAGAGCCGTCCGATCACGACGCTGTTCCCCATCCCCGAGACCGGCGACCAGGAGAATCACGTCTACGTCTCCGTTGGTCACGGGCAGATGATGACCGACCCCATGAAGCCCCTGGGGCTCTCCATGTGGCAGCTGACGGCCATGGTGCCGATGCACGAGGCCGGCGGGAGGCTGTTCGTCGACGTCACCCGGCGCCTGGCCTCGCCCGCTAGCCGTGCCGGCCTCCTGGACGCCATGGGGAGGGGCGATCCGCTGATCAGGGACGCTCTGGAGACCGTCCTCGACCGTGACGATTTCGTTCCGCCGCTCCCGGACGCAGGTCCCAGCGGGCCGCCGGCCAGCGGCGCGCCCGCCCCGACCGAGATCGATCCGGCCGTCGTCACCGAGCTGATCGAGCGCAGCCAGGCGTCCATCGCCGCCCTGGAACGTGACATCCGGACGAAGACCGGGCCGGCACTGTTCGACTTCCTGTTGGCGGAGGCGTTCAAGGAGCACAAGCGAGTTCTCAGTGATCCGCTGAACATTCAGGCGATCATGGCGGGGATGGAGGCCACATGGTGGCTCAACGACAAGCTGCGGGAGTGGCTGGGCGAGAAGAACGCGGCTGACACGCTCTCGCTGTCCGCCCCCGACAACATCACGTCGGAGATGGGACTGGCGCTGCTCGACGTCGCGGACGTGATCCGCCGGCATCCAGAGGTGGTGGCATTCCTGCAGGGTGTCGAGGACGAGAGCTTCCTGGACGAGTTGCCGAAGCTCGCGGGCGGGAGCGAAGCGCGCGACGCCGTCGAGGCCTACCTCGACCGGTACGGCATGCGCTGCGTGGGCGAGATCGACATCACGAGACCACGTTGGCGCGAGTGCCCCACCACGCTCGTGCCGGTGATCCTCGACAACGTACGGAACTTCGAGCCGGGCGCCGCCGAGCGGCGCTTCGAGCAGGGGCGGCAGAAGGCGCAGCAGAAGGAACAGGACGTGCTGTCACGCCTTCGGGCCCTGCCGGACGGGGACCAGAAGGCCGGCGAGACCAAGCGGATGATCGACCGGGTCAGAGCCTTCATCGGATACCGGGAGTACCCGAAGTACGACATCATCAGCCGCTACTTCGTCTACAAGGAGGCCCTGCTGGAGGAGGCCGGGCGGCTGGTGCAGGCCAACGTGCTTCCCGAGAAGGAGGACGTCTACTACCTCACCTTCCAGGAACTCCACGACGTCGTGCGCTCGAACCAGGTGGACGACCAGCTCATCCAGCAGCGCAAGGAAGCCTTCCGGTCGTACCACGCCCTCACCCCGCCCCGGGTTCTCACCTCGGACGGTGAGGCCGTCACCGGGGCGTACCGGCGCGACGATGTGCCGGCCGGCGCCCTGATCGGCCTACCGGTTTCCGCCGGGACCATCGAGGGAAGGGCCCGCGTCATCCTCGACATGGCCAAGGCCGATCTCGAAGCGGGCGACATCCTGGTCACGACCTTCACGGACCCCAGCTGGTCGCCGCTGTTCGTCGCGATCGCGGGTCTGGTGACGGAAGTGGGCGGCCTGATGACCCATGGCGCAGTGATCGCACGGGAGTACGGCTTGCCCGCCGTCGTGGGCGTGGAGCGGGCCACCAGGCTGATCCGGGACGGGCAGCGGATCCGCGTGCACGGAACCGACGGGTACGTCGAGATCCTGCCTTGACCGACCACACCGAGAGGTCCAGGACAGCCGCCTGCCCGCGCACACGACCCGTACTGCTCTTCCGGCCTTGCCGAAGTGAGCGCCGTTCTTCGTGTTCGTCGTGTGCGTTCGCGGCGTGCCGACGCTGCCGCTCTCGTGCCGTTGCGTGCACGAGAGCCGCGACGGGTGACTCAGCGGTGGGCGGCGCGGTTCATCTCGACGACGTCGTCGACGGTGGGATTGGCACCGAGGGCGGCGAAGCGTTCCGGGAGGCTGTCGCGGACGGCCGCGTCCTTGGCGCGGTCGGCCGCGGCCAGGGCCGCCGGCAGCTCGTCGAGGGTCAACTCGGTGCAGTAGGCGGGGCTGTTCGGCTGCTGGCGCCAGGAGTCGGCCAGGGTGCCGGCGTCGTAGGGGTCGAAGCCGGTGTCGTCCACGAGCTGCATGGCCACGCGCCGCGCCTCCTCGGAGTCGCCGGCGACGGGGATGGCGAGGCGGCCGGGTGTTCCGGCCGGAACACCCTTGGTCCGCTGGGTTTCGGCCAGCGCGGCGTTCCACGCCTTGACCACGGGGCGGCCGAGCAGCTCGGCGGTGTACACGCTCTCCACCTGGCCGTTGTCCACCGCCTCGATCGGTTCGCTGAGCATGCCGGGGTAGTAGTTCGAGGTGTCGATGACCACCGTCTCGTCGGGCACCGACGCGAACAGGTCCGCCAGCTGGCCCGCCACCCCGAACGGGATCGACAGGACGATGACGTCCCGGCCCTCGACGGCGTCGGCGAGGTCCGCCGCGCGGGCCCCGGACTCCAGCACCTCCGCCCGGACGGCCACGGGGCCGCGGGCATCGGCCACCTGGACGTCGTGACCGGCCGTGCTGAGCTTGGCAGCGAGGTTCCCGCCGATGGCGCCGGCGCCTATGACAGTAATTTTCATGATTTGTTCTTTCGGAGGTTGTGCCGCCCCTGAGGGCAGCGCGCGATGTGATGGCTGGGTGGTGTGGTGCCGCCTGGCGTTACGGGAGGGTCGGGGCGGGGTGTCTGGCGGTCTACGCCCGGGTGTCCCGCTGGCGGTAGCCGCTCGCGATGAGCGTGCGGAGCCGGTCGAGCGACTCCTCCTCGGTGCCGGTGCCCTTGATCCAGGCGACGGAGCAGGCCGCGAGGAACAGGTCGTGCCCCCGCACCGACGGGCGCACGCGCCCCGCGAGCTGCGCGGCTCGCACGTACTGATCGGTGGCGGTGATGAGGATGTCGCAGGGGATCGTGAGCGGGTTGTCCGGCTCCTGCGCCCGGGCCGCGGCCATGAGCGGGTCCGGCAGCCCGCTGAAGGCGCTGAAGTACTCCTCCATCGCCCGCAGCCACTGCTCCAGCGCCTCGGCCGGGTCGTCGAGCTGCTCGATGTCAGCCTGGCGGGCCACCAGCTCATCGGAGCGCGTCTGCAGCACGGCCGCCAGCAGCGCTTCCCGGGTGGGGAAGTGCCGGTACAGGGTGCCGGGTCCGACGCCCGCCTCCTTGGCCACCGCCTCAAGGGAGGTGCCGACCCCGTGCTGCAGGAAGTGACGCTGCGCGGTCTCCAGGAGCGCCGCACGGTTGCGCTGGACGTCCGCGCGGGGCTTGCGTCCCCGCTGCTCACCGGCGCTCATGCGCCCTCCTGCCTGCCGTGATCCTGCGGCCGCATCAAAACGGATGCTGCCTCCGTACATGTTCGAGAGTAAAACGGAGGCTGCATCCGGTCAAATGGGCGGCCTGAGCGCGGAGCCCGGACATCGCGGGGGGACGACATATTCGGCCGTAGAGCGCAGGGCACAAGCGGTGCGGGCTGCACCATTCCAGGGTGCCCTTGTCCGGCCCCTCCCTCGCCGAGCCCGGCCCGGCCCCCGGTCCAGGACGTCAGGGGGTGAGCTGTTGGTGCCCTATGACGGAGAGCAGCTCGAGTTTGCTGTGGCTCTCCGTGCCGGGGCGAGTGGTCAGCACCACCAGGGTCTGGGCGCGGTTCTCGGTGTACAGGAGCTGGGCGTCGACGTCGATGCGGCCGAGTTGGGGATGGAGGATGGTCTTGCAGTCGTCGTAGCTCTGTGCGACCTCCTGAAGTTCCCACATGCGGACGAACTCGGGGCTGTGTTCCTGGAGTTCGGCGAGGATGCGGGCGGCTCGGGGGGTGTCGCTGCCGGCTGTCAGCGCGGCCCGCAGGCGTGCTGCCTGGGCGCGGCCGTGGCGTTCGCGGGTCTCCTCGGGAACCATCAGGCGCTCGGCCGGGTCCATGAACCAGCGGTAGTAGCCGCTGCGGGCCAGACCGGTGTGGCGGGTCTGGTCGCCGAGCAGCGCGACGGCCAAGGGGTTCATCGCGAGGGTTTCGAACAGGTCGGTCTGCACCATGGCCGGGGAGTCGTCCAGGCGGTCCAGGACCCGCATCAGCGTCGGGCTGACATGTTCGCAGCGGTGGAAGCGGGCCGGGGCGTTGTGGCCGATGAGGACGAAGAGATGGTCGCGCTCGTCCAGGGACAGCCGCAATGCCCGGGCGAGAGCCGCGGTGATCTGGACCGAGGGCTGCGGAGCACGCTGCTGTTCGAGCCGGGCGTAGTAGTCGGTGGACATGCCGGCGAGCTGCGCGACCTCCTCGCGGCGCAGCCCCTGCGTACGCCTGCGCGGCCCCTCGACCAGCCCGACGTCGCGGGGGCGCAACATCTCACGCCGGTAACGCAGGAATTCCGCCAGTTCCTTCTTGTCCATACCCCCATCCTCGCCGCATCCCGCCCGGCTATCCAGAGACCGCCGATCCATGGCTGAGCCACTCCTCTCCCACCCGCGCGAAGCCGCTCACACGGCCCACGCGAGGGCGCTCGCGGCGAGACGACCCGATGGTCACCTGCCCCTGCGTGACCCGCTGGGAAATTCGCCGGCTGTCGGCGGTGCGCCGCAGGCCGTCGGCATGGAAGGCGGCCTGCGGCGGCGGGCTCCGTCGAGGACGCCTGACGCTTTGGACGGGCCCCGGGCCTCGTCGCCCGGCCTGGCCGATACGACGAGGTTCGTCGTGTGACGGCGCTCGCGTGCTGTCGGAAGAAACAGGTCGGTCAGCTGCCGCTGATCATGGCGAGGACGTCGTCGTAGGAGCCGTTGGCCACCGCGTCGCGGATGAACCTGGCGCGCTCGACGACGATTTCCTTCGCGTCGGGCTTCTCGCGCAGCAGGTCGAGGGCCTCGGTGAGGAAGTCGTCCAGTGGCATGGACTGGTCGTTGTCCTGCTGGCCCAGCAGGGTCGTGCGCACGCCCGGCGGGACCACCTCGATCACTTGGACGCCGGCGTCGGCACCGGCGAGCTGGATGCGCAGGCTCTCGGAGAAGGAGTGCAGCGCGGCCTTCGTCGCGCTGTAGGTCGGGGTGATCGGGAACGGGACGAACGCCAGCGCGGAGGTGACGTTCATGACGACCGCGTCGCCCTTGCCCACCAGCAGCGGCAGGAAGGCGTACGTCATCCGGATCGTGCCGAGCAGATTGGTCGCGACGTGATCCTCGGCGACCTGGAGTCCGGCCGGGTCGAGGAGGTCCTCCAGCAGCATGATGCCCGCGTTGTTGACCAGGACGTTCAGCCCCGGATGGCTCGCCGCCACGGTCTCAGGGGCCCGGGCGATCGAGTCGGGGTCCGCGACATCGAGGACGAGCGCGTCGATGCCCGGGTACTTAGCCGTGATCTCGTCGAGAAGTTCCTTGCGCCGGCCGGCGACGATCACCTTGTTGCCGGTCGCGTGCAGACGCAGGGCCAGACCGAGGCCGATGCCCGAGGTTCCGCCGGTGATCAAAATCGTGTTGCCGGTCATCTTCATGGGGGTCCTGCTCCTTCGGTACGGCGGGCCGGTGAGCGCCCGCAGCCTCGACCGTAGGAGCGCCCGCGCAGGGGCGGGAGAGGAGGGCTTGTCCATGGAGCGACGATCCCTGGCTGAGCCGTAGAAGACGCCACAGCCGGTCAGCGCCTCCAGAGCGGGCGCAGGGAGCCGCCGGTAGGAGACCCCGGTGGCGAGGATCACAGTCTGTGCGGTAACGGCGGATCCGTCGTTGGAGCGTGGAGCCGCTGGTCCAGGCGGCGTCGGCACCCGTGGAGATGCCGTAGACCAGAGCGAAGAGGCCGCCGCTGACGCCCGGCGGGACCACCTCGATCACCTGGGCGCCGGCGTCAGCACCGCCGGGTAGTAGCGCGTCACGCCGGGGATCCGGGTGACCAGCGGAGCGAGGAGGACCTCGGCTCCGAGGTCCGCGAGGCGGATGGCCAAAGTGCGTCCGAAATCGCGGCCGGCGGCAGTAATGACCACGCGGTGGTTGTCGAACCTCATGTCGTCAGCTCAGCACGATGCTGGCCGAACCGCACGTGCCTCAGCCACTGATCAGCACCGGGAAACACCTCCAACTCCGCATCCAGCACCGTCCAGTACCGGGCCCCGACGGCAAACACACCGGAAAACTCCGCACAGCTCACGTCCTCAACTCCACAGCCACCTGCAACGGCACACCACAGAGCCAGACACCCCCGGAGATTCACCGTCCAGCGCCTAACGAGGCACCGTCCAGCAACGTCACACCACACCCACGGAGCCCCAAGGAAGCTCAGGGTGCCCTGGGTGTCCGGCGTGGTCGGGGGGACCGGATCGGAGGTCGGTCCTCCTCGATCGCGTCTCCGCTGCCGTCATGCCCCCTTCGACTCGGTGGCCGCGGCGGCGATTCTGGTCGGCGGTTCGGGGGCCGGGACCCGCCGGGACCCAGGGGCCGTACGACAGCCCGGACTTGGGGGCCCCACGGACCGCAGCGCCGGCATTGCGATCACAGCGATGACGGGCGCCTACCGGGAGAGGCTCATGCACAGGCAAGCACGCGGTGTGGCCTGCGGAAACGTGGAAAGCCCCCGCCCGCCGCTGTATGCTCCCCACCCAGCTGCGGCCTACGCAGAGACGTCTCGGCGCACAAGGGGGCACCATGCTGCAGGTCCAGGACTGGTTACTTGTTGGACTCGGCGGGGTTTTCGTGATCTTCGGCCTTGTTCTCCGCTTGACGTCCCGCGGCAAGGCGGAGCTGGCAAACACGGCTTCCAACCGTTTCGGCGGTCCCATCCGGTGGATGTACCCACTGTCTATTGGGCTCTGTCTACTGTTCGGTCAGCTTCCGCGACTTCTCGGCGCGCCTTACGTGGCGGTCGGAGTCTTCGACGCCATGGGCCTTTTGCTGGCGCTCGCCCTGGTTGTCCTCATCATCCGGCAGCTGCGACTCAGGGGGAGGTGACGGAACGGGGATCAGGCGTGAAGTGACCTGCACTGCCTGCGGATTACTGGCCGTGGAAAGCGGTGCACCGGTTCTTCACCGCTGGCGGAAGCAGGGCTGACCAGCGATTGCCCGACCGGCTCCGCGCGACCCGTGAAGCAGAGGGCCGGGATGCGGAGCCGACGGCGGGGTGATCGACTCGCAATCCGCGAAGGACACTGCGACCGTCGCGGCCGCGACCAGCGGCATGAGTTCGACCTCGGCCTGTGCGGCGGCGGAGCGAGATGACGTCGCTGTCACCGGCCCCGGGGCCGCCGGTGGTCACCACGCGGGTCTGGCCGTCGGACGGGCCCTCGGATTGAGCCTCGTCGACAAGGCACTATCCCCGACCGAGGCCCCGGATTTCGCCTGCCCGGACTTGGGGGCCACACGGACCGCAGCGCCAGCCTCGCCATCACAGCGAACTACGGGCGCTTACCGGGAAAGGCTCACCGTCTCCGCGCGGCTCGCCCCACCGCAGTCAAGAGGTCTTGCGTAGCAACCACCGTGGAGGGACCATTGATCGTCGCGGCACCTCCTAGTACTCCAGCCGTAGATCGTGATCTCCATCGTGAGGGGCGCCGAGGAGGCAGCTGGCAGCGTCGATCATCTGGACGAGACCGACCACGCTGTCGCGGGCGTTCGTTTCCTTCTCCGCCTACCCGAGTCCACCGAGACGGAGGGCGTTCCTTATCTCGCTGAGCTTCGCGGTCGTCGCCGGGGTCCACTCCTTCACCTGCTCACCGAGACGGAGGGCGTTCTCGATCTCGCTGAGTTTCGCGGAGGACAGGGCGCCCGCCCGCTCGATCAGGTCGTCCCGGGACACGGTGGTCAGCCACGTGCAAGGGGTAAAGCCCGGACGCGGGAACGCGAACCGAAGCACGCCTTCAAAGGGCAGTCCTTCCACGGCGCCTACTGCCACTTCGACGCCCAGACCGGTGATGTCGACACCCGCCCGAGCGACGACCTGCATCACCCGGATCCCGGACGCGTCGTCTCCCGACAGCAGCACGACCGGCCGCCGCTCGTCGAACTCCACCCACCAGACTTCGCCACGTTGCACATGTCCTCCTGACACAGGACGGCGGGCGGACGCTGCGCGACCCCGACGCGCTGTGGAGACGGGTGCGGCCAACCGTTGATCATCGGTGTGTGAAGACAAACGATCACGCGGTGGCCGCAGGTCACAGCGTAGACCCTGCCCGCTGGCAGGAGGCGTTCGAGGGCCTGATGAACCGGATAGCGGGACGGTTCACACGGGTCGAACCCCGGTTCCGAGTCCGGAAGTTGGTGCTCGGACTGCTGTCGGACCTGCCGCGCAAGAACTGCTGGACCATCGCCGAATGGGCCGGGGAGAGGACCCGGAGACCAATCCGGGCCCTGTCGCAGGGGGGTTGGGTGCGGTGTCGTCACGAACTCCTACCGAGAACCGGTTGCAGGGCAGTAGTCGCCAAACCAGCTCTCCGATAGCGTACCGACCAGACGGTATGACTGGGTGTACCCCGCGCGCCGTCGTGTGCTCGATGAACAGCAACGTTCCATCCGCCACAGGACGGAGAGCCGCTCATGACGCAGACCAAGGACCTCGACGACCTGGTCTTCGCACGCGAGACCTGGAGAACTCTCGAGCCCTACCACGGAGCTGTCTACTTCTCGCCCGAAGCCGCGGGCCTGTACGCCGAGTTGGGCGTGGACGCCAGGACGGGGTACTTCGCGTCCCGCTCCGCCGCGCTCGGCGCAGCTCCGGCGGATCTGGTCATCGCCACGTTCTACAACTTCAATCCCGAACTGGTGCGCCGAGCCATACCCGCGGCATGGGAAGCGGCCACGCCGCAGCGGTTCGCCGCCGCCCGGCTCAGCGGGATCGATGGCACACTCCGCCGCATCCTCGGCGCCGACGTCTCCTCACCGGCGCTGGCCCGCGCCGCGGAACTGGCTCGTACCGCGGCTGAGGTGACCGTGCGCCATCCACAAGGCCGCCCCCTGTTCGCCGCGCACGCCGCACTGCCGTGGCCGAGCGCACCCCACCTCGTGCTCTGGCACGCGCAGACTCTGCTGCGGGAGTTCCGTGGCGACGGGCACGTGGCGGCACTGCTGACTGCCGGACTGAGCGGGATCGAAGCTCTCGTGACGCACGCCGCCGCAGGCGACGTCGACGCAGGGGTCCTGCGCGAATCGCGGGCATGGACTCCGGAGCAGTGGTGCCAGGCCGTGCGGAACCTGCGTGAGCGTGGATGGCTCGACGACGCACCCCACCTGGCCCTGACCGAGGACGGTGCCCGGCGGAGGGCGGAGATCGAGCACACCACCGACAGGCTGGCCGCCCTCCCCTACAGCACGCTCGGTCATGCTGCCTGTGCCGAACTCCGCTCGCTGGTAAGGCCGTTCAGTCTTTCGGTGGCCCGAGAGCTCCTGCCGTGGGCAGTCGAGCGCCTCAGGTGAAGGAGGTTGGTTGTTGGTTCCGTGGATCAAGGGGGCAGTGCCCCGAGGTGACCGCCCCCACCGCCGCCCTGGCTTGGCTTGGCTTGGCTTGGCTTGGCTTGGCTTGGCTTGGCTTGGCACCCGAGATGATCCGCGGCCCAGGGCTGATGCCTGCTCCGCGCGGTGACAGCCTGCTCGTCGCGCTCGGCGACCCACCGTGCGTGAACCTGCGGGCTGAAGCCGAACGGGGCCCAAGCTCAGCCACCTGCATCCCTACCATCTCCGGCAGGTGAATGCCGACGGTCAGCTCCTGTCAGGTCCGTCAGCCGGCCTTGGCCCTGTTCTTCTCGGACTTCTGCTGTGCCTTCTCCTGCGCCTTTGCCGCCTTCTTCGATTTTCCAGGATGCGGCTTGGGCGAATTCGGCTTCGTCTTCGCCTCTCCTCCGCTGTCGGACGCACCGTTGTGAGGAGCGCCGATCGAACTGGCCGGATTGCGGCTCGGATCGTCGGAAACGGCAGCGGCGCTCCTCCTGGAGGCGGCGTCGCGGAGCAGCCCGGCGGAGGCGTCGTGAGCAGAGGACGACGGGGTTACTGGTACCGCGGAGTCGTTGTTGCTTCCCGTCGGGGTGCTGCTTTCGGCGCCGGCTGTCTGGGCAGGTCGGCTGACAGCGCGGGTGGCCTTCCCGTTCTCTCCTGCATGTGAGGCGTCGTCGCTGACGGCGAGGGTGGCGGCCATGACAGCGGCGAACGCGGCGGCTGCACCGGCCGCCAGGACACGCCGGGGTGCGGGCGCGGTCTTCGCCACGGCCCGGTCCGGGGCGGGCGGTGGATGCAGGTGCGTGGAACGGCCGTTTTGCGGCCGTTCGCAACCCCCGACGACGGGCGTGATGCCCTCAGTGGTCACGGCGGGCAGGGAGCGAGGCATGTCGGCCAGGGCGGCCAGTGTCCCGGCACAGGCAAGCGCAGACGGACGGGTCTGCTCGTCCAGGGCAGTCATGGCCCGCAGCAGGACGGCGAGCTCTTCCGGCAGGGAGCCGGGCAGCTCGGGTGGACGGTGGAGGCGCGCTATCGCCGCCTCCAGGGGACCGCCGTCGTACTCGAGCCTGCCCGTGAGGCATTCGAGGAGGACGAGACCGAGGGCGTAGATGTCGGCGGGCCGGCCGACCAACCGGCCGAGCACCTGCTCCGGCGACAGGTACGCGGCGGTGCCGATGAGTGTGCCAGTGGAGGCGCGAGTGGTGGCGTCGACCAGGCGGGAGATACCGAAGTCGGTCAGATAGGGGCGGCCCGACGCGTCGAGAAGGATGTTGGACGGCTTCACGTCGCGGTGAACGATCCCCGCCCCGTGCGCGTGAGCCAGAGCCTCGGCAAGGTCGACACCGAGTGCGGCGGTGTCTTCACAGGACAAAGGGCCCTCCGCGATGCGACCTTTCAGCGTGGGGCCTTCGATCAGCTGCATGACCAGGTAGGCGCGGCCGTCGTGCCGCCCGGCGTCGTAGGCGGTGACCAGTCCGGGATGCTGCAGCCGTGCCAGGATCACCGCCTCGCTCCCGAGGCCTTCGTCCGTTTCGAAGCCGGTGCCGGGCCGGAAGACCTTCACCGCCACCGGTCGCTTCAGCCGCAGGTCGAAGCCACGGTGGACATCGGCTGCGCCGCCCGAACCAATGACAGCGTCCAGGCGGTAGCGGCCGGCCAGTATCTCGGCGGAACAGCGGGACGCCAGCGCCATAGCCGAATCGCGCAGCCTCATTCCATCTCCCATGCTTCGAAGCCCGATGACCGCGGGCGCCCGTTGCCGACCGGGTGCGCGCCGAAGGCAAGTACCCCGAGACGGCTGGACTACCCGACTGATCCACCGGCCTCGTCCCCGCCACCTGCACCGGAACACCGGGACAGCAGCCTGGCTACCGCGTCCTGACCCGTCCGCCTCCCGGCCCACCACGGCCTCCGGCCGCTGGTCGCCGCTGCCCGCACCTTCCCGCCTATGACATCCGTGGTTGGCGGCCACCCAGCATCGGTTGCGACGTCTCGCTCCTGTACTGGCACGGACGGTTGAGCGGCAGGCAGTTGCCGTGCGACGCAAGAGATCCCGTCACGGGATACCTCATCCCTTTCACCCCACCAAGGTGGAGATCAGAGGCATTCACCCCATTGGGCAACAGGGTCATCGAGACCCTCTACAACCGGCGCCGCCTGCGCAAGCATCGGACTTTCGGCCGCCTCCCCCCTGCCGAGACCAGGCAGCGGCATCAGCACACCCTCACGGCATAACGATCGCGTGTCCGAGATCTCGGGGAACCTCACCTTCGCCCTGCTCCACGGTTTCGAACGCCTCACGGTCCGTAGTGGACGATGCGTCGAACTCCTCGACGTCTTCCTCTCGTTTCCGCATCTGCTGGGGACGCCTCGACGAGGCCGGATCGTGAGGGCGTTACGCGCGCGTGGAAAAAGGGTTTGAGCGAGGCGGCGCCCCGCTGCTACTTTCGCGGTGGACCGTGAAGTCGTCGTATGGAGGTGAGCCCCGTGAACACAGTCACCCATGGGTGCTCCCTCAAGCCGTCACGGTTCCGCGGCTGACGTTCGGTGTCGCCAGGAGCGCCTGAGATCGAGGCACTCCTGGAGGGAGACTCCGATGACTACGAAGCCTTTCACATCTGGCCCGAGCGAGAACGCGGTGATGATCACCCGCGTCGCGGACAGGCAATGGCATGCGCTGGATGACGACCTGGTGGTCGGCCGCGGGCATGCGAAGCACCGGCCCGACGGACGCTTGTTCGTCAGTATCGATGCCTGGCACGACACCGCCTTCGACCGACTCGCCGAGGTGATGCTGGCGGCACTGCCGGCGCCTCTGTACACGCTGGTCGACGAAGCCGACGTCGAGCTGACGGCCGGCTGGCGGCGGGCAGGGTTCACGATCCGGCGCCGCGAGTGGGAGTACGTCGTGCCGACCGACCCGCGGGTCACAGGACTCGGTGCAGTCCTGCCGCCTTCGGGCGTGACGATCGTGGCCGCCGGCCAGGCTGACGAGAGTCTGCTGCGGGCGGTGGACCGAGCGATCCGTGACGAAGTCGAGGCGACCGTCGGGTGGCAGTCGATGCCCGCGGAGGTGGTCTCTCGCCCCGTGGGTGACACCATCGTCGACCCGTCGAAGTACGCGGTGGCCGCGGCGCCGGACCGCTACCTGGGTCTGGTCCGGGTGGTGACGGCGAACCGGCCACGCGTCGGGCTGGTCGCGGTCCGGGCCGGCGAACAACGCCAAGGCATCGCGCGGGCGCTGCTGGCCCACGCGCTGGGGACGCTGCACGACTGCGGGTTCGCCGCGGCCTGGGCCGAAGTCAACGAGTCCAACCACGCAGCCTCGGCGCTGTTCGGGGGCATCGGCGCCCAGCCGGCGAGCAGCAACCTGGAGCTGGTGCGATGACGAAGAACAAGAACGTCATCGAAGTCGAGGGCAAGGTCGTCGAGTGCCTGCGCAGCGCCATGTTCACCGTGGAGCTCGAGAACGGGCACCAGGTCCTCGCGCACATCAGCGGGAAGATCCGCAAGAACTACATCAAGATCATGCTGGCGGACCGGGTGCTGGTGGAGCTCCCGCCGTACGACCTGACGCGCGGCCGGATCGTGTTCCGGTACCGGAACTAGCGGCGGTCGGCACCTTCCGCGGTAGCTGATCCCGGGGCCCCGATCACGGCGTTTGCGTGACCGGGGCCCCAGGATGGCTCGTACAGTCGCGGCGGCCACCGCTTCAGCCCCCGCAGGCAGATCTGATCCGAGCGGCAAGATCATCGCACTCCACTCCTCCTGGCGCGAGTTCGGCGATGACCTTCCGGGCGGTGGCCAACGCCGCGAGACGTGCGGTCTCGGTGAGAGCGGCGGTGAAGTGCTCGACCCGGTCGCGTGGTTCGCCGGCCCCGGGCGGTGGCCTCGTCCTGCTGGGCCTGGAGGGCGGCCAGGAGTTCGGTGCTGTTCATGCGGCCGCCTGGAGGGTGTCGCGCCAGGCTGGTGCGGGTGTGGTGAGGCGGCGGGTCGGACCGCCGACCAGGCCGGCAGGTCATGGGGCGGGTAGCGCCACTGACAGCCCGTCCGGTTCTGGTGGAAGATCGCGTTCACGACCTCCCGGAGGTCACAGGTCCCGGGGTCTCCTGTCGCCGCATGCACACCAGGTGCTCCCGCTCGTCCCATGACTCGGTGACGGCGAAGCCGAACCGTTCGTACAGGGCGATGGCCTCGGTCCGCCACTTCCACACCGAGAGCCGCACGGTGCTCACGCCGCTCTCCGCAGCAAGCGCAAGCGCGGCACCGATCAGGCCGGACGCAACGCCCCGGCCCCGGAATGCCGGATCCGTCCAGAGTCTCCTGATCTCCGACTTCCCGTCGAGAGGGGCGGTCAGCACCAAGCAGCCCACCGCGGCGTCCCCGCCCAGAGCCACCAGTACGACATCGTCACCGAACGCGGTCCGCGGGTTGCGGATTTCAGCCAGATAGCGGTCCGGCAGCCCTTGCACATCGGCAACAGCCTCGCCCTTCTCGGCTTCCGTGCGCAGATGGTAGGCCGCCAGCAACCCTTCCAGGCCGTCGTCGACGTGAGCGGCCTGGTCCGGCCAGCGGACGATGGCGATCTCGCCTTGATCAGTCATGACGCCAGCATCACACGACAGAATCCGGACGTGATGCGAGCCCCTTCGACCACTTCCGGGCACACGCCCTGGACCCGCCTACGCGATGCCATGCGCGGGCTGCACAGCGCCCGAGCACGACACAGCGACTCTCAACCCCGTCAGGTCGCAGACTCGCGCAGTCGCTGTGCACCGATCGCGCGGCCGTCGCGCGACCGGCATCGCGCCCTCCGTGCAGCGGGGGAAGGCCCGCCCGCGTCGGCCCCCGCAACACCGCAGTACGGCTCCCCCACGCACCCGGAACGCCTCCCCAGGATTGCCGGACCGTCAGCAAACAGGCCGAAAAGGGATCACAGCCGGCAGGGACACGACGCCATGAACCCAAATGGGCCCCTATGGAGAAATATGCTTGATGTTGCGTTCTGTCCCGTTTAGCGTCCTCGGGGAGAGAACCGCCGCGGTGCGAGTCCCGTGACGGCCGGCCCCCGGGAGCGAGGTGTGGAGCGAATGCACGCGAAGTCCGGTTTCCGGACGGTTCCCAGGCCCCAGCTGGCAGGCCGAAAACCGCGGCACAGGAAAGCGCGCGGGCTACGGGCGCTCGCCGCACTGCCGCTGCTCGCGTCGGTGCTCGCCGGCTGCGGCGGTGACGGCGAGGGCGGCGGCCGGATCACCCTGAACTGGTACAACTTCCCCGACGACTCCGGCGCACTGCAACAGGCCGCCGACACCTGCAGTCGGGCGTCCGGCGGCCGCTACAGAATCGTCTACAACCGGCTTCCGCGCGCCGCCGACGGCCAGCGAGAGCAACTGGTACGCAGGCTCGCGGCCGCGGACAGCTCGGTCGACGTCATGGGACTCGACGTCACGTGGGCAGCGGAGTTCGCGGAGGCCCGCTGGATCCGCGAGTGGACCGGGCGAGCCAGGCAGCAGGCAACGCAGGGCACCCTGCGCGTACCGCTGCAGACGGCCACCTGGAAGAACAAGCTGTACGCCGTCCCGTACAACACCAACACCCAGCTCCTGTGGTACCGCAACGACCTGGTGCCCACCCCGCCCAGGACCTGGGCCGAGATGCAGAACATGGCCCGCGACCTCGCCCGGCGGGGCAGACCGCACTTCGTGGAGATCCAGGGCGCCCAATACGAGGGCCTCACCGTCTGGTTCAACAGCCTGATCAACAGTGCGGGCGGCTCCATCCTCAACAAGAACGCCACCAAGCCCTCCCTCGGCCCACCCGGCGTACGGGCCGCCCAGATCATGCGCGACCTCGCGAACTCCCCGGCTGCGGACCCCTCTCTGCCCAATCAGATGGAAGACCAGAACCGCCTCGCCATGGAGTCCGGCACGGCGGCGTTCGAGATCAACTACCCGTTCGTGTATCCGTCGATGAAGGCGAACAACCCGAAGCTGTTCAAGAACTTCCGTTGGGCGCCCTACCCGAGGGCGGACGCCGGTCGGCCGTCGCGGCCCACCATCGGTGGCATCGACCTGGCCGTGAGCGCCTACTCGCGCAACCCCGGGCCGGCCTTCGAGGCGGCACTGTGCCTGCGCAACCGGGAGAACCAGCTGACGGCGGCACTCAAGGGCGGCCTGCCGCCCACGATGCGCAGCCTGTACGACGAGCCCTCCTTCATCAAGAACTACCCGTTCGCCAAAGAGGTGTTGGCAGCCCTGCAGTCGGCCAGCGTGCGTCCGATCACCCCGGCCTACCAGAACGTGTCGATCGCGGTTTCCCACACGCTGTCTCCCCCGGCCTCGATCAACCCGGAGAGCTCGGTCGCCACCATCAGAGACCAGATCGACCAGGCTCTTCAGTCCAAGGGCGTGATCCCGTGACCCACCACCCCCCGCACCGTCCCGGCCGCCCGCGCCCGAGCGCGCGGACCTCCTCCCCCGGCGGCCCGGCATGAGCATGCAGGCGGAACCGGCCGGGGCCCCGCCGCCCCCCGAAGCGAAACCGCTGCGCGAGGACCAGGCGGCGCCGTCCGCGGGCGCACGGCAGGAACGCCGGCTCGGCTGGCTGCTGTGCGCGCCGGCCGTCATCGTCATGGTGGCCGTCACCGCGTACCCCATCGGGTACGCCGTCTACCTGTCGCTCCAGCGATACGACCTGCGCTTCCCCGCACAGGCGAAATTCGTGGGATTCAGCAACTACGGGGCGGTCCTGTCCTCCCCGTTCTGGTGGGACGCCTTCTGGGTGACGCTGTTCGTCACCGCGGTGTCCGTGGCCATCGAGCTGGTTCTCGGCATGGGGCTGGCGCTCGTGATGCATCGCACGATCTTCGGCCGCGGCACCGTACGCACATCGGTCCTCATCCCCTACGGGATCGTCACGGTCGTCGCCGCGTTCTCCTGGCAGTACGCCTGGACGCCGGAGCTCGGATACCTCGCCGGCCTCCTGCCCAGCGGCGAGGCACCGCTGACGGAGCAGTGGCCCGCGCTGTGGCTGATCATCCTCGCGGAGGTGTGGAAGACCACCCCGTTCATGGCCCTGCTCCTGCTCGCGGGCCTCGCTCTGGTCCCCGAGGAAACCCTCAGGGCATCCATGGTGGACGGGGCCAACGCCTGGCAACGCTTCACCAGGGTGGTGCTGCCGCTGATGAAACCGGCGATCCTGGTGGCGCTGCTGTTCCGCACCCTCGACGCGTTCCGCATCTTCGACAACATCTACATCATGACCTCGGGAGCCCAGGGAACCGGCTCCCTGTCGATCCTCGGCTACCACAACCTGTTCACCGCGCTGAACCTGGGCGTCGGGTCGGCCATCTCCGTGCTGATCTTCATCTGCGTCGGGATCATCGCCTTCGCCTTCATCAAACTGTTCGGCGCCGCCGCGCCCGGCGCGGAGGTGAAGCGCTGATGGCCGCCGTCGGCAAGGCGCACGCCGCCCGCTGGGCGGTCCTGAACGTGGTGGTGGTGTTGTACGCACTGTTCCCGGTGGGGTGGATCGCCTCGCTGTCGTTCAAGGACCCGAGCACCCTGACGGACGGCAACTACATCCCCTCGAAGTGGACCTGGGCGAACTACCGCGGCATCTTCGACACCTCCGAGTTCACCCGCGCCCTCATCAACTCGATCGGCATCGCGCTGATCGCGACGACGATCGCGGTGGTGCTGGGCACCATGGCCGCCTACGCGGTGGCCCGACTGCGTTTCCCCGGCAAGCAGGTACTCATCGGCATGTCGCTGCTGATCGCCATGTTCCCGCCGATCTCGCTGGTGTCACCGTTGTTCAACATCGAGCGGATCCTCGGCATCTTCGACACCTGGCTGGGACTGATCATTCCGTACATGACGTTCTCCCTGCCGCTGGCGATCTACACCCTGTCGGCCTTCTTCCGGGAGATTCCCTGGGATCTCGAAAAGGCGGCCAAGATGGACGGCGCCTCGCCCGCGCAGGCATTCCGGCTGGTCATCGTGCCGCTGGCGGCGCCGGGCGTGTTCACCACGGCTATCCTGGTCTTCATCTTCTGCTGGAACGACTTCCTGTTCGCGATCTCGCTGACCTCCACGCAGAGCGCACGCACCGTGCCGGCAGCGATCGCGTTCTTCACCGGCAGCTCGCAGTTCCAGCAGCCCACCGGGTCGATCGCAGCAGCGGCCGTGGTGATCACCATTCCGATCGTCGTCTTCGTCCTGCTCTTCCAACGGCGCATCGTCGCCGGTCTCACCTCCGGAGCGGTCAAGGGCTGACCAGGCCACCCCTGCCCCGGCCGACCGCCGGTGCGCAGCCACCCGCACCGCGACACCCCGCACCTGGAAGGCAAGGAGGCACCACCCATGGCCGAGATCATCCTCGAGGGAGTCACCAAGCGTTTTCCCGACGGATCCCTCGCGGTGAAGGACGTCAACCTCCGCATCGCCGACGGCGAGTTCGTGATCCTCGTCGGACCGTCCGGATGCGGGAAATCCACCACCCTGAACATGATCGCCGGACTGGAGGACATCACCGAGGGCCGGTTGCGTATCGGCGACAAGGTCGTCAACGACCTCACGCCCAAAGAACGCGACATCGCCATGGTCTTCCAGAGCTACGCCCTGTACCCGCACATGACCGTCCGGGAGAACATGGGCTTCCCGCTGCGTCTGGCCAAGGTGGACAAGACCGTCATCGACAGAAAGGTCGAGGAGGCCGCCCAGGTCCTCGACCTGACCGAACACCTGGACCGTAAGCCGGCCAACCTCTCGGGCGGTCAGCGCCAGCGGGTGGCCATGGGACGGGCGATCGTCCGCGATCCCAAGGCGTTCCTGATGGACGAGCCGCTGTCCAACCTGGACGCCAAACTGCGGGTGCAGATGCGCACCCAGATCGCCCGGCTGCAACGGCGCCTGGGCACAACGACCGTGTACGTCACTCACGACCAGACGGAGGCCATGACCCTCGGCGACCGGGTCGTGGTGATGCGACAGGGCCTCGTCCAGCAGATCGGCACCCCAGCACAGCTCTACGACCACCCCCGCAACCTCTTCGTCGCGGGCTTCATCGGCTCCCCCGCGATGAACTTCCTGACGGCGGCCGTGGAGGACGACACCCTGCGCTCTCCCCTGGGCGAACTGCCCCTGGACGACCGTACGCGAGAGGCACTGGAACGGCAGAACGCACCCCGTGACGTCATCGTCGGCCTCCGGCCGGAGGCCTTCGAGGACGCTGCGCTGGCCCACGAACGGGGGCGCCCCCGCTTCACCGCCACCGTCGACGTCCTCGAGTCCCTGGGCTCCGACGTCTTCGTCTACTTCACCGCCGAGGGCGCGGCCGCGAAGTCGTCCGAACTCGAGGAACTCGCCGCGGACGCGGGCCTGCGGGACACGGGCTCCGAGGCCCACCCTCAGGTCGTGGCCCGCCTCGACGCCGCAACCCGGGCCCGCGAAGGGCAACCGGTGGAGCTCCAGGTCGACATGGGCAAGGCCCACGTGTTCCACCCGGGCACCGGGGCGAACCTCACCCACCCGGAGAGTACTGCTTGACGGCCGCGTCCCGTGCCCCGTCGTGACGCCGTGGTCGTGGAACTCGTCGCGCGTCGGCGCGGCCTGAGCAGCACGAACTCTTCCACGAGTGCCGCCGCTCGCCAGTCGGCGCCCCGCGAACCCTCGGTCAGGGCCAAGGTGTTCACCCGATGCCGGACGAGGGGCGCTCCAGGCTCGTCGGACACGACGTCTCCCGGTCCTTCCTGATCGTCGCGGCGAAGGAAGGACCACTTCGCACACGCGCAGCTCGCAGCGAACTGGGCCGGCCCAGCCCGGACGGTGTGAGGCTGGCCGCTCAGCCCTCGCTGGGGCGGGAGCCACGGCCATGAGTAGGGTGGCGGCATGTACACACGGGGGCGCGGACTCAGATTCACAGCGGTGTCGGCGATGGTCGTCCTGGCTCTGACCGGGTTCTCGTCAGGGCGTGGGCACAGCAGCCGCAGCCATCACAGTGGTGGCGGGGGCGGTTGCAGCAGCTCCAGCCAGGACCACGACAGTTCGACGACGTCGGGCAGCGGTGGCTCGCACGGCAGCGACCCGTACGGCGGTTCCTCCAGCGGCTCGTCCGGCAGCGACGCCTACGACTCCGCAACCACTACCGGTAACAGTGGCGGCGGTACCTACCGCTCGCGGCCCACCCACCGTTCCACCCCGACGACGTCCTCCTCAGGGGGTACCGCCAGGCCCCTGAAGGACGGCACCGCCGTACTCGTACGCTGCACGAGCACGGACGCCCCGTACACGACCGTCGAGGTCAGGAATCCGAACGCACGCGAGGGCCTCTTCACCGTGAGGGTCAGCCTCAAGGACGAGCAGGGCTCTACCGTGACCGACACCTCCGATCGGGTGTCGGTGCCTGCGAAGGACAAGGCAACCGTCCGGGTGCCCGTCGCCAGCACGGGGCGCGCGGACGAGATCGATCACTGCGAGGTCAATCCACGGGCCATCGCCGAACGGTGACGGCCACGGAGCCCACCCCATCCCAAAGCCACCTGCCCGCCGCGCGCCAACCAGACCCGCCTGTCTGTCCCCTGACAGGCTGCCGAGAAACCAGGCACGGCCTCACGGGCCGCGCGGACTCGAGTTCGAGCTGATGGTGCCCTCCTCCGCACGGAGGGCACCATCAGGACCCCGGCTTACCTCACGCTCGCGCCAGAACCTCGTCAGCGCCACCGGCGCAGCACAAGCCGAGGCGCGCGCCGGACCAGTGCGGCGGCGGCCCGGCCGATCACGGCGCCGGCGACCACGTCGCTGGGGTAGTGGGCGCCGGACTGCACACGCTCCAGGGCCACCAGGGCCGCGGGCACGGCACACATCCTGCCGGCAGCCGGCCACACCGGTGCCACCGCAGTGGTGAAGGCGACCGCGGCGGCGGTGTGCCCCGAGGGAAACGAGGACGACTCCGGGCGGTCGTCGACTTCGTCGTGCGGAAACCATTCTCTGGGCGGCCGCTCCCGGCCGGCCAGCTGCTTGCACAACCCGTTGGAGACCAGCTGCGCCACCGCAAGGGCCGCCAGCCCCCGGGCCGCCGCCTTCCGGCCGCGCCGGCCCCCGGCCACCGCCATCACCGCGGCAGCCCCGCACCACAGCTTCGTACTCTCCGCAGCCTCCTCCACTACCGACAGCGCCCTGCCGACACCCGGTGGGACACGGCAGGCGACCTGCCGCGTCAGCGCTCCATCCACCTCACGCAGCTCCGCCAACACACTCATGACCTGCAGGTATCCCGCCATCGTGTTTCCACACGTGGCCGCTGCCCGAAGCACACGGTCGTCTCCGGCAACCCGTTCCCGGCGCCGGGAGACCCAGACGGTGCACGAGCATCACGACGGGACTGACGGCATGTCTCCGCAGCAGGTGGAAGTCCCGGCTCCTGCCGCCTGACCCCGAACATCCGGACTGCCTCCTGCCCCGCCACCAGGGCCGCTGATGGCGACACCCCCTTCGCCCCCGAAACGTACCTCCAGTGCTGGCGGGGCGCGGCACCATCGGCCCCTCCCGGCGAACGGCTGGGCTCGCAGCCCGAGACGAGGCGCGCGATGGTGGAAGGTATGTCGATCGGCGTCTACTCACCGCCCGGAGCGAAAGTCACGAGACAGACCGGCGAAGGTGCGCACCACCTCAACGTGGTCCTTCCGGGACAAGGAGAGGAGGCCGCCAGCGCCGGATTCGAAGCGACCCGCGAACTGCCCGCCCGCGACACCGGAAGCGAGGTGTCGATCGTGGAGCATCCCTTCGCCGTGGGCTTCATCACCGACGCACTGAGCTTGGAGCTTGCATGACTGGTCTTCCGACGACGGTCGCGATCGAACGGGGCCTCGTCTACGCGACCGTCAACGGGGCGGACCTCCGCCTCGACATCTACCGTCCCGCCCAGCCGGGCACACCGGTCGTCGTGTACGCACACGGCGGCGGCTGGAGCCGCGGCGACAGGCGTACCGACGGCGCCACACGCCTGGCACCGCTCGCCGCGTACGGCGTATCCGTGGTCTCGGTCGACTACCGCCTTGCACCGCACGCGGTCTTCCCGCAACCGGTACACGACCTCAAGGGCGCGGTCCGGTGGCTGCGCGCCCACGGCACACGCCTCGGCCTGGACACCGGCCGTCTGGGTATCTGGGGCGCTTCCGCGGGTGCGTACCTGGGATCGCTGCTGGCCCTGTCAGAAGGCGACGGCGAACTGGAGGGCACGGTGGGCGGCAACCTCGAACAGTCCAGCGCCGTGCAAGCCGTGGTGCACTGGTTCGGGCAGGCGGACCTGGCGGCGTCCGCGGCTCGCAGCGACCTGGAAGCCCGGCTCCTGCCCTTTCGTTTCGAAGCCGACCTGCTGGGCACGACCGACCCGGCCGAACTGGCCGACCGGGCGCGCGGGATCAGCCTGTTGTCGCGGGTGTCCCCGCAAGCACCCCCGTTCCTTATCGCACACGGCGACCGGGACCGTATCGTCCCCCTGTCGGAAAGCTTCTCCCTCCACTACGCCCTCGGCCGCAATGGCGCCCGCAGCCGCCTTGAACTCCTGGCCGGCGCAGGGCACGAGCATGCCGATTTCGACAGCGCCGCGTCGCTCGCCTGCACAGCCGCCTGGCTGCGGTCGGTCCTGGGCTGACGTCTGCGCGGCGCCGTCCGGCGCCCACTTCGTCGGTGACGCACCGCGCGAGGCCCGCTCACCGAGCCGAGGAGGATGAGGACGCCCGCACCCTCGTTCACCCCCGCACCCTCGTTCACGCCCGCCCGGAGAACTGACGACCGGCCCGCACGAAGTGCCGGCGGGCAGGTCGCACTGGACCCGCCAGGTCAACACGGGGTGCACAGGCGTACCCCATCACGGTGACGCACCGCCCGAAGTGGCCGGTCCCGCGCCGCCCCGCCCGGACACTGCCAGGCAGCGGCCGCTGTGGTCGCCGGTGGTCGCCGGGAAGGGCGAGGGCACGGAATGGCTGACAGCAGAATCCTGATCGCGGTACCGGAGCGCTGCGACGCCGAGGGCGCCGCGGCCGAGCAGTTGCGCGCCATCCGTGACGCGATCCAGGACGCGGGCTTCGGCGTCCGCTGGGCCGTCACCGCCGAGGACGCGGACGCCGCCCTGCGCACCGAGGCGGGTCTGGCGGCGGCCCTCGTCGCCTGGGACCTGCCCGAAGGCGGCCCAGCGCTCAGGGCCGCGAACGGGCCGGGGGCCGCGCTCGCTGCGCCGGTCCGGCCCGGCGGAACGCTCGACGTGGTCCCGGGCGGCGCCGCCGTGCTGCGCCGGATCGGCCGCCGCTACCGAGACCTGCCGGTCTTCCTCGTGATGTCCGGCGAAGGGCTGCGGGAACTGCCGCTGTGGGTATCGGAGTCGGTCGTCGGCTACGTGTGGCCGCTGGAGGACACCGCCGGGTTCATCGCGGGCCGCATCACCACGGCCGCCGGCTCCTACCGAGAGGACGTGCTGCCACCGTTCTTCCGGGCGCTGCGGCGCTTCGACAACGCCCACGAGTACTCCTGGCACACGCCGGCCCACTCGGGCGGCGTCGCCTTCCTCAAATCCCCGGCGGGGCGCGCCTTCCACGACTACTTCGGTGAACGACTCCTGCGCAGCGACCTGTCCATCTCGGTCGAGGAACTGGGCTCGCTGTTCGAGCACACCGGTCCCATCGGGGAGTCGGAGCGCAACGCGGCGCGGGTCTTCGGTTCCGCGGCCACGTACTTCGTGCTGCACGGCGACTCCACCTGCAACCGCCTGGTCGGCCACTTCAGCGTCACCCGCGACGAGATCGCGCTGGTGGACCGCAACTGCCACAAGTCGGTGCTCCAGGGCCTGGTGGTCTCCGGCGCCCGTCCCGTCTACCTGATCCCCACCCGAAACGGTTACGGGCTGGCCGGCCCCCTGCCCCCGGCCGAACTGGCCGCGGAGTCGGTCGCGGCCCGGATCGCGGCGCATCCTCTTGCCAACGGCGCATCCTCCCCGCACCCGCAGTACGCGGTGTTCACCAACTCGACGTACGACGGGTTGAGTTATCACGCCGTGCCGACCGCGCGGGCGCTGGCCGCCAGCACTCCGCGAGTGCACTTCGACGAGGCATGGTTCGCGTACGCCCGCTTCCACCCTCTCTACGCGGGGCGGTACGGCATGTCGGTGGACGAGAGCACCTTCCCCGGCCCCGACCGGCCGACCGTGTTCGCCACCCAGTCCACGCACAAGTTGCTGGCGGCGCTGTCACAGAGCGCCATGGTGCATGTACGGCCGGCACCCCGGGCGCCCGTCGAGCACCACCGTTTCAACGAGGCCCTGATGATGCACGGCACCACCTCCCCCCTGTACCCGATGATCGCCTCGCTGGACGTGGCGACGGGCATGATGGACGGCCCGCAGGGCGAGTGGCTGGTGGACGAGGCGGTCACCGAGGCGATCCGCTTCCGGCAGGAGATGCTGCGGCTCGGGCGGCGGGTGCGCGACGCCGGGGACCGGCCGGGCTGGTTCTTCGGGGTGTGGCAGCCGGACACGGTCACCGACCCCGTCACCGGCGCGCGGGTGCCCTTCGACGAGGCCGATCCTGAGCTGCTGCGCACCGAGCAGTCCTGCTGGCTGCTCGAGCCGGACGCCGGCTGGCACGGCTTCCCGGGGCTGACGGAGGGTCATTGCATGCTGGACCCGGTGAAGGTCACTCTGACCTGCCCGGGCATCGACGCCGCCGGCGAGATGGCGGAGGAGGGCATCCCGGCGCGGGTGCTGACGGCCTACCTGGCCACCCGTAAGATCGTGGTGGAGAAGACCGACAGTTACACCACTCTGGTGCTGTTCTCCATGGGCATCACCAAGGGTAAGTGGGGCACGTTGCTGGACGCCCTCATGGACTTCAAGGCCCTCTACGACTCTGCCGCGCCGCTGGAGCGCGTGTTGCCCGCGGCCGTCGCGCAGCACCCGCGGCGCTATGCGGGCATGACCCTGCCCGAGCTGTGCCGGCAGATGCACGAGCAGTTGCGCTCGGCCCGTCTGGTGGAGCTGCTGGAGACCGCCTTCCAGCAGCTGCCGGAGCCGGTCTCCCCGCCTCAGCACTGCTACCAGCGGCTGGTCCGCGGCGGCACCGAACAGGTCCGCATCGCTGACGCGGAACACCGCGTGGCGGCGGCGATGGTCACCGTCACCCCGCCCGGCATCCCGGTGCTGATGCCCGGCGAGTCCACCGGCACCGCGGACGGCCCACTCCTGCGCTACCTGGCGGCACTCGAGTCCTTCGACCGCCGCTTCCCGGGCTTCCGCAGCGAAACGCACGGGGTGATGATCGACGAGGAGACCGGCGACTACCAGATCGAGTGCCTGCGCCCCGACGCGGTACCCGCCCGATCCGACGCACGCCACACAGGTGACGTACGAAGTGACGGCGCTCTCCCGCCGGGTGGTCCCGACGCGAAGTGAGCTGAAAGCAGCTGATCCCGCCCAGGTTTCGGGCTGTCATCGATGTCGGGCGCTGTCCGACCGCCTCTACGGCAACCCGGTACACGGCGGAAACGGCCACCGGGAGCGCACCGCCGCCAGCCGACCCGAGCCTCGCCCAAGCTGGCCACCGACCCTGGCGTCCTCTCCGTCCCGAGGCCCTGGGAATCAGCCGGCGAGGCCGAACAACCGGGCGCTGTTGTCGTGGCACACCGCCCGCAGCCAGTCGTCGCCGAGACCGAGCCCTTCCAGTGCGTGCAGCTGATGGACGTACGGATAGGGGATGTTGGGGAAGTCCGTTCCGAGCAGCACCCGGTCCTGGAGAGCGGCGAGCCGGGGCAGCGCCGTCTTCGGGAACGGTGCGAGGCGCTCACTGAAGTCCGTGAACGCCATGGTCGTGTCCAGCCGCACCTCGCCGTACCGTTCCGCAAGCTCCAGGAAGTCCTCGTACTCGGGCATCCCGAGGTGCGCGACGACGAGTCGCAGCCGCGGATGCCGGGCGAGGACCTCGGCGACCGGTCCCGGCCCGGTGTGCTTGCCCGGTGCGGGACCTGACCCGCAGTGCATCACGACGGGGACGCCGGCCTCGGCCAGGAGCCCCCACACGGGATCGAGGAGCCGGTCGCCGGGGTCGTACGCCCCCACCTGCACATGTGACTTGAAGACACGCGCCCCCGCGTCGAGCGCCTCCGTCACATACGCGTCGACGCCCGGCTCGGGGAACAGGGTCGCCGTGTGCAGACAGTCCGGGGTGCGGCGGGCGAAGTCGGCGGCCCAGCCGTTGAGCCAGCGCGCCATGCCGGGCTTGTGCGGGTAGAGCATCGCGGTGAAGGCCCGCACCCCGAAGTCCCGGACGGCCGCGAGCCGTTCCTCCTCGTCCGCACGGTAGGTGATCGGCCACTCCACGCCGCCCGTCAGGGGCCCGAGCCCGTCGAAGTAGCTCCAGACCTTCCGCAGGACCTGCTCGGGCATGAAGTGCGTGTGGACGTCGACGAGCCCGGGCAACCCGAGCCGTCCCCAGAACCGGCGCACTTCACGGGTTTCGGCGTCGCGGCCGCCGTCCCTGGTGACGTTTCCGCCGTGCAGGTCGTGCAGGTCGTGCAGGTCGTCACCACCGCCCCCGTCGGCCACGCCGTCCGTCCCCTTCGCCGCGCAGTGATCGCTCATCCCCCCACTCTCGGTCCCGGCACCCGCCGCCGTCCATGGCCATGCCGCGCGAGCGGGTGTCGAGCCCGCGGAGCATCCGGCGGCGGTGACCTACAGATTCCCGGGTTCGGATGCGATCGTGGCGGGTCGAACCCTGCGATCCATCACGGGGCGTGAGCGCCCGGCGATGAGCGGAAAGGGGGCTGCCGCAGAGCGCTTTGACCGGCCACGCAAAGCCTGCCGGACCGACCGCGCAGCCTCACGCCGGATCAACCACCCTACTCACGATCCACGCGTGCCTACCGACCTGACGACCGCGCGCGAATCCGAAGTCCTCGAAGAGTTCGACGGTCGCGCTGAACAGGAAACGGCCCTGCGCCTCACGTCCGTCGGTCACCTCGGAGATGGCTTCCACGAGGCCGCCCCCGGCTTGCGCGATCTGGTCGAGGGCGCCGTGCAGCGCGGCCCGCGCGATGCCCCGGCCGCGGTGCTTCCTGTCGACGTAGACGCAGGTGATCCGCCAGTCCGGCCGCGGCGGTACGTCCTTGTCGTACGCGCGCCTGTACTTGATGGTGGACAGTTCCTCGGGGCTGCCGTACTGGCACCACCCCTGCGCGGCGCCGTCTGCGTCGAGGACGAGCGCGGCGTGGGCGCGGCCGGTCCGCACCCGGTCCTCCTTGGCCTCGCGGTGGCTGATCCCTCGCCGGCCGCGTTCCGGGTGGTAGCCGATGCACCAACAGCCGCCGAATATCCCGTTGTTGCGCTCGACCAGTTCCGCGAAGGCGTCCCAGGTGGAGGCGTCCAGAAGGCCGACCCGGTACGTCACGGGCTCAGGCATCGGCGGCCGCCGCGGCCAGCAACCGGGCGAGTTCCACGGGCTTGGTGGTCATCGGCCAATGCCCCGAGTCGATGTCGACGAAGTCCAGGTACCTGACGCGGGTGGCCTCGGGCACGTCACCGGCGTCGATCCAGTCCCGGGCCTGGGCGGAGGTGAACTCGGGGCACACCAGCAGCATCGGGATGTCGAACCTCCGCTCGTCCTTCAGCCGTACCGTGGCCTTGGCCACCCTCTCGGGCACGGGGATCGCCGCCGAGGCGATCCGGCTACGCGTCTCCTCGTCGAGGTCGACGCAGTCCGCGCCTTCGAACGGGCCCCAGCCTGGGAAGGGCATCACGCCGTCCTTGGTCTCGAAGAAGTCGGCATACGGCTGCCCGTCGGCGGACGGGAAACCTCCGACGAGGGCGACCTTGGCGATCCGCTCCGGCCGCGCGTCGGCGGCCAGCCAGGCCAGGGCGCAGGCGGCGGAGTGCCCGACCACCATGGGCCTGTCCGGCGCCGCGTCCACGGCGGCGAGCACCGCAGCCACCTGGTCCTCCAGCGTGGCGGACTCGGCTCCGTCACCCTGACCTGGGAGGGTGAGCGCAACGGGGCGATGGCCGAGTTCCCTGAGCGGGGGCACGACGTCGTCCCAGGCGGACCCGTCGAGCCACAGGCCGGCGATGAGCAGGATGTCCATGGATCAGGTCCCCTTCCCGTCCAGCCCGTGTGGCCGGTCGGTGCCATCACGCTACGACTCGTTCCGGACAATCCACTTCCGGTATATCGCGTGGCCGCCTAATCTGCTCGGGTGCCGACCGATCTCAGCCCCACCGCACGAGCTCTGCGCGCCCTCGAGATCCTCCAGTCCCGCACCACAGCCGTGACGGCCGGCGAACTCGCCGCGTCCCTCGGTGTCACGGAACGGGCCGCGCGCCGGTACGTCGGCATCCTCCGGGAGGCGGGCATCCCCGTGCACTCCGCCCGGGGCCCCTACGGCGGGTACCGGCTGGGGCGCGGGACCAGGCTGCCGCCGGTCGTCTTCACGGAGTCCGAGGCCCTGGGCCTGGTCATGGCGGTCATCGACGGTCAGCCGGCAGCCGCCGACCCCGGTGCCGACGACTTTGTCGGTACAGCCCTGGGCAAGGTCATCCGGGCGCTGCCCGAGGGCGTCGGCCGGCAGGCGGCCGCCCTGCGTGAGCACGCGTCGGCGGCGCCCGACCCCAGCCCGTCCCGTCCGGATCCCGCCCTCACGGGCACGCTCGTCGCGGCCAGCGCGCTGCGACGCCGCGTGCGGGTCACCTACCGCACCGAGTCCGGCGACGAATGGGACGCCGAGGTGGACCCCTGGGCGGTCGTCGTCCGTTACGGCCGCTGGTACCTCCTGTGCCATTCCCACCGCGCGCACGCGATCCGCACCTACCGGATCGACCGGGTCCGCGCAGTCCTGCAGACCGCCCTCAGCTTCGACATGCCCGACGGCCTCGACCCGGTGGCAGCGCTGGAGGAGAACCTGGGCAAGGGGTGGGAGTTTCCCACGCGGGTGGTGTTCGACGCCCCGATGGGCGAGGTGATGCCGTGGATCCGGCCACCCATGGGGCGGCTCGAACCGGCAGAAGTCGGGTGCGTGCTCGTCGGCAGCACGAGGAATACGACGATGTACGCGCAGGAATGGCTGGCGCGGCTGCCCCTCGCGTTCCGTGTCGAGGGCGGGCAGGAACTGCGCGCGGCGGTGGAGGCGCTCGCCACGCGATTCACCGCCGCCGTGACGGGCGGGACCCGAGCGTTCAGCGCGAACACGGCTTCGTGACGCGCCACTTGACGTCGCCTGACAAGAGCTGAGGCCAGGGCCGCCGTACGGCAACCTGCTGTTCGCGGCCACGGTGGCGGCGGTCTGCCTGTCAGGCCTCCCGGTGTGCCCCGGCCTGGACACCGTTTCGAGGCCGGGCGCAGCCTGTCCCGTCAGTCCGGCGGCGTCGGGGCCGGGCGCCGGCGCGGGTGAGGACGTCGCTTCCTCCTCCGCCGCGGTCACGGCTGCGGTCTCGCGCCGCGCCGGCAGCGAGGGCCCCGACCCGTTCCTCCCGCCCGACCCGTTCCTGAGCGACTTGCAGCGTCTCCGTGAAATCCCGTATCAGGTCACGTAGTTCTCAGCCTTCCTATGGATCACCGAACGGCCTGGTCGCCAGACTGTGGGCATGGTCTTCTACGTACTCGCGAGCCTGCTGGTTGCCCTTCTCCTCGCGGACTGGGCCATCACGCTGTCCAGTCGGCGCCGGGACGAGTGGGCCTTCTGGGAGGACTGGACCTTCCTCGTCCACGGGCCGCTCTTCATCTGCCTCAACCTGGCGCTGGCCGCCGACATGTGGTGGTTCCAGACCGACTGGTCGCCGAGAGCACGTATCGACTTCGCGCTCGGGGGCCCGGTGATCGCCGTCTGGTTCGGCTTGCGCTGGTATCGCTACTCCCGCGTCCGTCTGCTCGCCCTCATGCGGGGGAAGCACAGGCCTGGCGGGCCGGGCGGCGGCGAGGAGCCCGGAGTCCGCCGTTGATCCCGGCGCTGCCCGGGGTGGCATCCCGGTTCTTCCAGGCCGCAGGCGCCGCGCACACCCACCCGCGACAGCGGTACGCCTGGAGGGCTGTGGAACCTGATCAGCTCTGGTGGCACCCGTCGCACCGGCCAGCGTCGAGGGTGGGAGACACGGAGCCGCGTCACGCGTGAAAGGGCGGGCCCGCCACCACGAGGGGAGTGACGGGCCCGACCTGAACCAAAGGTGCCCTACGGGTCCTCTGCGCGCTGGGCTCTGGGCTCTGAAGGCGCTCACGCACCGCAGGGAGCCTCCCGGGCGGCCCGCTTCCTGGCCGGGAGGCTGCTCGACCGGATCTCCCGCGCCCCGGACCCCAGCCTCTCGGGCGCGTTCGCCGAGCTCCTCGGCGACGGCGCGTTCACCGGTACGTCCCTGCAGCTGCTCGCGATGGGCCGAGATGCGCCGGACGGCGAACTCCGCATGCGCGGCGGCCGGTTGGACAGCACCTGGACGGTACGGGGCGGCAGCGCGGCCCAGTTCGAGCCGGACGCGCACACTCATGCGGCAGATCGCCGGCGCGCTCGGCGGCGGATACGCCGACCATCCGCTCTGGCACCGGGGACGCGTCCTCACGGTGCACCCGCGGGAAACGACCGCTGAGTGCGGGGAAGACCATGCTCAGCAGAGCCAACGCGCCGGACAGTGATCCGTCCTGCCGGAGCCGGCGGAAGTCCACGTTGCCGAGGTGGTCGTCGAGGGCGTCCACGAACGCGCCGTAGGGAGCCCGGTCGAACTCCACGCTGCGGCCGGCCAAGGCCACCAAACCGCGCTCTCTCGCGCGCTCGCCCAGTTCACCGAGCAGCCGTGTCTTCCGATACCCGGTTCCCCGACCACCTCGACCACCCCTGGCGCACCAGCCAAGACATCCTCGATCGCACCGTCGAGAACCATCAACTCCGCTGCCCGCCCCACCAGATGGCCCCTCGCGCGGGACCGCCGCCGTGCCGGCGGACCGGTCAGGTCGGCGCCGTCCCGTGCGGTGCGCACCGGCGGGGGCATGGGTAACGGGCGCGGCACGAGAACGGGCGCGGACCCCGGAGCACGCCCGCCAGCGGGCCCGGCAGCGGGCCCGGCAGCGGGGGCGGCAGCGGGGGCGGGGCCGGCAGCCGGGACGTTCAGTGCGGGATCGGTGGTGAGGATCTGCTGGTGCAGTTGCCGCAGCGCAAGGCCGGGGTCACAGCCGAGTTCCTCGGCCAGCAGCGACCGGACCCGCTGGTAGTGGCTGAGGGCATCGGCCGGGCGGCCACAGCGATACAGAGCGAGGACGAACTGACCGGCCAGTCGTTCGTCCAATGGGTACATCTCAACCCGGGCGGTCAAATCGGCCAGCAGTCCGATGTGGTCACCACAGCGGAGCCGAACATCGGTGTGGTCCAGTTCGGCCGCGATCCGTTCTTGGCCGACCGCGTCGAACCGACTCGATCAGGGGAGCAGACAGAATGCAGAGAATCCTTGCCAAGGCAGGCATCACGCTCGGCGGACTCGCGCTGGCAATCGGAAGCGCCACCGTCATAGCGCCGACCGCCCAGGCGGCCGGAACGTCGACGATCGCACGCTTCGAGGGCAAGACGATCGACCTGTCCAAGGACTGGGGCGCTGCCAAGGCCTGCAACGTCCAGCGCGGCGTCATCGACTGCTTCCGCACCGCCAAGGAGAGCGACGCGAGGGCCGCTCAGCAGGCCAAGACCGCAAGCCCCAGCACTGCCCAGGGTTACTGCTCCACCCCGCTGCGCCTGTACGAGAACGCCAACTTCAACTCCGACCCCTTCCCCAAGGGCCGGATCCTGTCGTTCTACGACAGCGGTTACTGGCAGAACCTGGGCGACTACGGCTTCAACGACCAGACCTCTTCCTACCAGACCGGCAACTGCGCCACCTCCTTCGCCAAGGACAACGACGGCAGGGGAAGCAACCCCTCCAATGTGTTCGTCGGAGCGTGGCAGTCCGACGGGTACATGGGAGGCGGCAGGTGGAATGACCTGCTGAGCTCGGTCTACCTTTACTGACCCAGGGGGCGCGTACGCGGTACGTGCGCACGCGGTGGGCGCCGCGACTCGCCGGCCACGACCACCAGACCTGCAGCTGACTCCGCACCCTGCCTGCAGGTCCCAGTAGACGGGGGAGATCTCCTCGGGCTGGGCAGTCGGGAAGCCGGGGACGGCCGGCGGGCCGATCGACACGTCGATGCCGACGTGGGCGGCCTGGAAGCCGGTGCCGTCCAGACGACAAGGCCGGCTCCCGCCGCATCCAGCGCCCTGGCGGGGGTGAATCGGGGTCGCACGCCAGGGCTTTGACCGGCAGGCCGCGTTCGAGCAGGTGCCGTGCGGTCGCGCCGCCTCGTTGGCCGGTGGCACCGATGACCGGCACGGGTCCCCTGTGATCTGCCATACGAAGCTCCTTGCGGAAGTGGCCGGGCCGTCACATTTCGCGCGGGGTCGGGTCGCATGGAGCGGTGTCCAAGAGGATCGGCCGGCAGCCCGGGTGCCGAACTCGTTGCCTTCCTCGTGTGCCCGCCCTCCCTGGGGAGGACGTCCTCAAAGATCCGTGTGGGCCCACGGCGTGCATCCCAAGGTCCGGCTCGGCCAAGCCGGGCGCGAGGAAGGCGCTGCAGGAGATCTATGACGCCGAGGACCGGGCCCACGCCGAGAAGGCCGTCAAGGCGTTCGCCCGGGACTACGGCGCGACATGGCAGAACGCGGCGGAGAAGATCACCGACGAGGTGGACGAGCTGCTGGCGTTCTACGACTTCCCCGCCGAGCACTGGATCCAGCTGCGCACGACCAATCCCATCGAGTCCACCTCCGCCACGGTGAAACTCCGCACCAAGGTCACTCGCGGCGCCGGCAGCCCGGCCGCCGCCCTCGCCATGGTCTGCAAGCTCGCCGAAGCCGCCCGGGAACGCCGGCGCGCGGTCACCGCACCCCACCTCGTCGCACTCGTGCGCGCCGGAGCCGGCTTCGAGATCGGTCACCGCGTCGAACGCCCCGGGGAACCCGCGGCAGCATGACCCACCTCAACCGACTCGCAACTCTTGACGATTGCTCCCGTCGGCGGGTGCGATGCATGGTCACAGAGGTGGGAAGAGCTTCACCGACCGCTCGGGCCGTGCTCAGGCGACGAGGTGTCCACCTGCGATGAAGGCCGCGAGCACGAGATAGATCGAGTTCACCATCACGAGCTTGAACTGGCCCAGGCGGCCATGGGTGACCATCGCGCCGACCATCAGAAGGATCCAGCACAGGGCGGTCACCGGCACCATGACCGGTGCGATGTCCAGCGCGGCGGGCAGGATCAGGCCCACCGCGGCGAGCAATTCAAGGATCCCGAGAGCCTTGACGAAGCCAGCGCTGGCCTTTCCGGTCCACTCGCCGCCATGCTGCGCGGCCAGCTTCTCCTTGGGGACGAACGTCTTGGTGATGCCGCCGAGCAGGGCGACGGCAGCCAGCAGATTCGCCCTGACCTGGCGCTCCAACAACGACAGCCCCGCCAGCCGTGCGCTGGCCCAGACCGCCGCCGACCTCGGCCCCATCTCCCTGTGACCAGGGGGACTCTTCCAACCTCCCCCCGCCCATGTCGCACCTCGCCGCCGTCGTGGCAGGGATCGGCCTGGTGAGAACACTGGTCCACCCACACACTGGCGCCAGCCCGACACTTCTGCACGAATAGACACTGGACGACACGGACGGTGCAGCCCGCCACATGAGATGTCCAACTGCACCCTGATCCACGGGAATTGACAATTGCTCCGGTACTTGTGGCGAACCGCCTCACTTCAGGTGTCGGTCCAAGAACCGACATCCGTCCTCCAGCTCGAACCACGGGGTGCCGGTGTGCCCGCCCAGATTGGCGTGCAGTGTCTTCTCCTTGCTGCCGAAGGCGTCGAACAGGTCCAGCGCCCGTTGCCGGGGGTTGCCTTCGTCGTCCCACTGCAGCAGGAACAGCAGCGGAATGGTGACCTGCCGAGCCTCCTCGCGCTGGGCACGGGGGACGTACCCCCCGGCGAAGAAGCCCGCGGCCGCGATGCGCGGCTCTATCACCGCCAGCCGAATGCCGAGGGCGGTCCACCCCCCGGAGTACCCGACCGGGCCGCCGATCTCAGGCAGCTCAAGGAGGGCGTCCAGAGTGGTCTGCCATTCCGGGACCGCGTTTTCCACCAACGGGCCGATGAAGGACTCGAAGATCTCGTCGACCGGTTCGCCGGCCCGCATCGCCCGCCGGAGGCCGGCACGGGCCTGCTCGTCGGCGGCGGAACGGGGACGCTCACCGCACCCGGCGGCGTCGATGGTGGCCACCGCGTAGCCGCGCGCCGCGGTGTACCGGGCCCGGGCCACCAGCCGGGGTTCCGCCCTGGGCAGACCGTTGTTGTGGGCCATCAGGATCAGCGGGGCCGGTGCGGATCCGGGCGTCCACAGGGTGCCGGGGATCTCGCCGAGGGTGAATCTCGTTCGAGCACGCCGTCGTCGAGGCGCTGCTCGGAAGTGAAGTGCATGGTCGTGCCTTTCGGGAGGGCTCAGAAGCGGCGCTCCCGGACGAATTATCGCCCGACCGTGACCCCGAAGGGGAGCACCCATGTCGATACGTTCACGGGTACCACCTCCTCGTTCTCTCGCACGGCCTCCGGAAGGCTAGCAGTGGTCGCCGTGGTTCGCCCACGGGTTTTCGCGGAGGCTCGCATCGCCGTGGACGCGCCGGTCCCAGAGGCCGACGCCGGCCCCTCGCCGTCAGCCCGCACGTCGCCGCCGGCGGACGTGCGGTCAGGTGGGCGCCGGGTTCCCTCTCCTGAGGCTGCTGAGCCTCTGAGGCTCCTGAGGCTCCTGAGGCTCCTGAGGCTCCTGAGGCTCCTGAGGCAGAACGCCCATGGGGCCATGTTCGCCGCCCTGCCGACCGCCGACGCCGTCACCGGCACCGGCACCGGCACCGGCACCGGGGACGCCGTACCCGTCGACCACCGGTCCGGGCCCCGCACCGGGCCTCGGTCGCTCAACCGGATCACGGAGGGTGGCCGCGATGTTGTCAGCGAGAGCAGCGATGAGCCAGCCGAGAGCGATGCGTGTCACGAGGAACCGTCACGACCTGTGGAGCGGCCAAGGGTCCGGGCCCGGTCCGCGGAGGCCCGAAAACGCCGCCGCACGCCGGTCGAAGTATCGGACGTGCGCGACACGTTGACACCGGGTGGGCGCCCAATATCATCAGTCCCTGTCCGCTATTGCGACCCGCGTTCGATATATCGTCAACGACGTAGTCTGACGAGTGTGGAGCGCGGCGCAGCAAAACGTCCGCCTGTCAGGAGGATTTGGCAGGTACATGCCAATCAGGGCCCGGTGGTGGGACGCCGCCGGCCCCACTGACCCACGGGAGACACCCCTTGTCTGTGACTCCAACCCGCTCACGGCAGGTCAGGCCGCTTGTCCTGCTGATGCTCGCCCTCACCCTGTCCGTGTTCGGCATGCAGGCGGCCGTCGGCAGCAACAGCGCCGCGGCCGCCGGCTCACTCCCCTGTGACCTCTACGCCTCCGGCGGCACACCGTGCGTGGCGGCGCACAGTACGACGCGCGCGCTGTACTCCGCCTACAACGGCCGCCTCTACCAGATCAAACGAGCCTCCGACGGCGCGAGTCGAGACGTCGGTGTGACCAGCGCCGGCGGTTACGCCGACGCCGGTGCGCAGGATTCCTTCTGCGCCGGGACGAGCTGCCTCATCACCGTCATCTACGACCAGTCCGGCCGCGGCAACCACCTCACCCAGGCACCGCCCGGAGGGTTTTCCGGCCCCGCCGCGGGCGGGTACGACAACCTCGCCGAGGCGTCCGCGGCACCGGTGACCGTCAGCGGCCACAAGGCGTACGGCGTCTTCATCGCCCCCGGCACCGGCTACCGCAACAACAACACCAACGGCATCGCGACCGGGGACCAGCCGGAAGGCATGTACGCCATCCTCGACGGCAGCCACTACAACGGCGGCTGCTGCTTCGACTACGGCAACGCCGAGACCAACAGCCGGGACAACGGCAACGGCACCATGGAGGCCATCTACTTCGGCAACAGCAAGGACTGGGGCTACGGCAGCGGGAACGGCCCCTGGGTGATGGCCGACCTCGAGAACGGCCTGTTCTCCGGTGTCAACCGCGGCTACAACGCCGGCAACTCCAGCGTCAGCCACCGGTTCGTCACCACGCTCGTCAAGGGCGGCCCGAACCAGTGGGCGATCCGGGCCGGCAACGCGCAGTCCGGCGGACTGTCCACCTACTACAGCGGACCGCGCCCCAACGCCTCGGGCTACAACCCGATGAAGAAGGAAGGCGCCATCATCCTCGGCATCGGCGGCGACAACAGCAACAGCTCCGCCGGCACGTTCTACGAGGGCGTCATGACGTCCGGCTATCCGTCGGACGCCACCGAGAACGCCGTACAGGCCAACATCAGTGCGGCCGGCTACACCGCGTCCTCCACCGCCGGCGGACTGACGGTGGGCTCCAAGGTGTCGCTGCGGGCCACCACGTCCTGCTGCACCAACGAGTACCTCCGGCACAACAGCGCCGACACCAACGCCGCCATCGCCACGGTGTCCGCCTCCAGCGCCTCCGCCGACAAGGCCGCCGCCACCTGGACCGTACGCGCGGGCCTCGGCGACGCCTCCTGCGTCTCCTTCGAATCCGTCGACAAACCGGGTCAGTACCTGCGCCACTACGACTTCCGGCTACGCATCGACAGCAGCGACGGGGGCGCGCTGTTCAAGCAGGACGCCACCTTCTGCCCCCAGGCAAGCCACAACGGCCAGGGCATCGCACTACGCTCCGCGAACTACCCCAGCGACTTCGTGCGCCACTTCAACCACAACGCCTACGTCGCCGGCGACGGCGGCACTCACGACTGGGACAACGCCACCGCCTGGGCCGACGACACCAGCTGGGTCGTAGCCTCGCCGTGGTCCTGACACCCGCCAACACCAAGACCAGCCCCATCACCATCCGGCACAGGAGCAGCACGCGCCCGTCCGCATGACAGTGGTGAGGGCCGACCAGACGCCCGGGCGGCCCTCAAGCGGTGGATGCGTTCAGCCTGGCCCGCGGTCAGGCTGAACGCCGGCGGGCGGCACGCGCGGTCGTGCCGGCGAGTTGGAGCTTGTTGGTCTGCGCGCCCCTGGAGCGAACCCGGAAGGGCCGCCTCCAGAGGCGGGCAGCTCCAGCAACTCCCGCGCACACGCAGGGGCCACGGGTCCTTGCTCCGCCACCAACTCCCCCTCGGTGACGTCAGCCTCCGCTACCCACCCATGTGGGCCGACACGGTTGGCTTGACGGACCATCCAGACCCGTCACCTGACGTCGACGAAGTCACCGGCCGCCGTGGACGAGCCGGTGGTGACGGTGCCAGGGAAAAGGAAGCGGAAATAGCCATCGGTCCTGGCCTTCGTGGTGGTCTTCAGCGCACCTCCGCTGCCGCTGGTGATGGTCTTCAAGGTGCTGTAGGCAGTGCTGCCCTTCTTGCGGAACTGCAGTTCGACCGATCGGCCCTGGTAGCCGGTGTAGGTGCCGCTCTCCCAGTTGGCGCGGATCAGTTTGCCGGTGACCGTGACAGTGCTGCCCTTCTTCACCGGCTCGGGCGAGGCGTTGGCCGTCAGCTTGGCGTATCGCTTGAAGTGCGTGGTGCCGGCGACGTCGGTCTCTGTCCAGTCGTCGCCGGCATCCTGCGCTCCGGCGAGCACCTTCCAGGTGCCGGCGAGGCCGTTGTGGTCGAAGTCCCGCGCGGCGTCCACCCCGAAGCTCACCTTGCAGGCGGAGGTCGTGGGGTCGGTGGGCGACACGGTGCACGTGCCCGTCGGCGGGTAGGCCGGCAGGATGCCGTCGGCGTCATCGGTGTTGGGGCCGTGCCACAGGTAGGCCCACGACGCGGCGACGCCGTCCGGGTCCGTCGCCGTCCACGTGATGGTGACGGTCTTCCTGGTGGTCAGACCAAGCACGATGTCCTCGCCGCCGTCGACCACGACGTTCGAGAACGTCGTGTCGCTCGCGGCGGCGGACCGGGGCGCCGCCTGGGCGGCTACCGGAATCGATGCGGAAAGGGCGGCCGCGAGGGACACGACGGTGACGACAGGACGGATACGCATGGAATCCTCCTTCGGGATCGCTGGACTCGCCGTCTCCTCACGGCGAAGCGTGCTGGCTAGACCCGTAAGAGCAGCGCGGGGTTGCCCCATGGTTCCGAGCGGCGTATTCACTGCCCGTTGACCAGCGGTTGTCGACGACCACGTACGGGTAGCCGGCGTCCCGTATGCCCGAGGACACCATCGCGTCGACGGCCCGGCGAACCTGCGCCTCTGTGATCCCGCCCGCTGTGATCCCGCACCCGAGTCTGTTCGGTGACACCAAGGGTGATGTCACGCCATGACACCGCGCGGGACGGACGAGCGGTTCGAAATTTCGGTGATGATTCGGAAAATCAGAGCCGCACGGATACCAGGGGTGGGATCGAACATGTCAACACCCGTCACCTGACCGCCGCCACGATCTGGGTCCGCAGGCCCATCGAAGTGGACACACTCAGACTATTCAGTCAACGTGCCAGCTCCGGCGGCGAGTCGCCTATCTCGAATGTTTCGAAGTCACTACCGATTACTGCGAGAGGTATTGACGGGATCCACCGGCCTCCTATCATCCTGAGTGCTCGACAAGCCGATCCGTGTTCGACATCTCGCACGCTGAGCAGTCGCTCCACGCATACCAGCAGGGCACCTCCGGACAACTCCAACGGCCGACGGCTGGGCCACGGAAGGAGAACGCCACTCGTGAACATGTCATGGACTCATCAGATCTTGTCCTGTCGCCGCGCGCTGACGACCGCCACCGGCCTGACCGCCGGCGCCCTGCTCCCTCCGGCGGCGGTTTACGGCGCCGTGTCCGCCCCGGCGCCCGCGACCGCCGCGGCCTTCACGAACCCGGTGATCTGGCAGGACTTCACCCATCGGCACCGAGACCGCGAGCGCGGCCGTGTCGGGCAGCGGGTCTGGCTACGCGCGAACGCCGACATCCGTCCCGGCACCGGACGCCTCGGCACCTTCTCCCACAGCACCGACGACACCACCTTCACCCGCCTCGGACCGGCCTTCTCCCTGGGCAACGACTGGCGGTTCTTCATGGGCTACCGGTTCACCCTCTTCCACCATGCGACGCAGGCACTCGGCGGCGCGGTGCGCGTCACGCGGTTCGAGCTCACCACGCCCTGAAGAGGTGCACCGATCACACCACGCAACCCCCCACCCACCCCACGAGGAGAACCATGAACCCGCTGAAACGGCTCGGAAGTCGCCACGCCCCGGTCCTGGGCCTGCTGGCCGCGACCGTCCTGGCGACGCCCGGCACCGCGACCGGCGCCCCACACGCGCCTGACACCGTTCGGGCCTCCACCCTGGGCGCCCAGGCGGCCCAGTCGGGACGGTACTTCGGAACCGCCGTGGCCTCGGGCCGGCTCGGTGACGGCGCGTACACCGGCATCCTGGACCGTGAGTTCAACTCGGTCACACCCGAGAACGAAATGAAATGGGACACGACCGAGCCGTCCCGCGGCTCGTTCAACTTCGGCCCCGCCGACCAGATCGTCAACCACGCGACGTCCCACGGGCAGCGCATGCGTGGCCACACCCTGGTGTGGCATTCCCAACTGCCCGGCTGGGTCAGCTCCATCAGGGACGCGAGCACCCTGCGCGCCGTGATGAACAACCACATCACCACCCTGATGAACCACTACAGGGGCCGAATCCACTCCTGGGACGTGGTCAACGAGGCCTTCGCCGACGGCACCAGCGGCCAGCTCCGCAGCTCGGTCTTCCGGGACGTGCTGGGCAACGGCTTCCTGGAACAGGCGTTCCGCACGGCCCGGACGGCCGACCCGGCGGCCAGGCTCTGCTACAACGACTACAACATCGAGGACTGGAACGCGGCCAAGACCCAGGGCGTCTACCGCATGGTGCGCGACTTCAAGGCGCGCGGTGTACCCATCGACTGCGTCGGCTTCCAGTCCCACTTCGGAGCCGGTGGTCCCCCCGGCAACTTCCAGACGACGCTGTCGAACTTCGCCGCTCTCGGCGTGGACGTCCAGATCACCGAACTGGACATCGCGCAGGCCTCACCGACCGCGTACGCGAACACGGTCAGGGCATGCCTGAACGTCCCGCGCTGCACCGGCATCACGGTCTGGGGAATCCGTGACAGCGACTCCTGGCGCAGCGGCGAGAACCCGCTGCTGTTCGACCGCAACGACTCCAGGAAGCCGGCGTACAACGCGGCGCTGACGACGCTGGGCGGCACCCCCGCCACCACGCGCAGCAGCCCCACTGCGAGCGCCCTGCCGAGCAGCTACTCGTGGAGCTCCAGCGGCCCGCTGATCTCGCCGAAGCCTGACTCGACCCACAACATCGCCGGCATCAAGGACCCGACGGTCGTCTACTACAACGGCAAATACCACGTGTTCGCCAGCACCGCGAGCTCCTCGGGCTACAACCTGGTCTACCTGAACTTCAGCGACTGGTCCCAGGCCGGCTCGGCCACCCACCACTACCTCGACCGCACCGCCATCGGCACCGGGTACCGGGCAGCGCCGCAGGTGTTCTACAACGCGCCGCAACGCCTGTGGTACCTCGTCTACCAGACCGGCAACGCCTCGTACTCCACCAACCCTGACATCAGCAACCCGAACGGGTGGAGCGCCCCGCGCAACTTCTACGCGTCGATGCCGGACATCATCAGGCAGAACATCGGCAACGGCTACTGGGTCGACATGTGGGTGATCTGCGACAGCGCCAACTGCTACCTGTTCTCCTCCGACGACAACGGCCACCTGTACCGCTCCCAGACGACCGTCGGCCAGTTCCCGAACGGCTTCACCAACACCGTCATCGCGGCCCAGGACTCCAACAGGTACGCCATGTTCGAAGCGAGCAACGTCTACAAGGTGCAGGGCAGCAACCAGTACCTGCTCCTCGTCGAGGCCATCGGCTCCGACGGCCGGCGCTACTTCCGCTCCTGGACCGCGAACAGCCTCGCCGGCTCCTGGACGCCCCAGGCCGCGTCCGAGAGCAACCCGTTCGCCAAGTCCAGCAACGTGACGTTCCCCGCCGGAGCCTGGACCCGGGACATCAGCCACGGTGAGATGATCCGCGCGGGCTACGACCAGACACTCACCATTCCCGCATGCCGGCTCCAGTACCTCTACCAGGGCCTGAACCCGAACGCGGGCGGTGACTACAACCTCCTTCCCTGGCGGCTCGGCCTGCTGACCCAGACCAACTCGACCTGCTGACCGACGAGACCGTGGGGAGCGCTTCGGGTAGGAGCGCTCCCCACACCCACCGCCGACCAGCGGGCGCATCCCACCAGATGACCAGCGCCGACAACTGAACCGGCGTGGGCGCCCACGTTCGGCGCAGGTGGACCGGAGGGAACGGAACCCGGGCGGATCGTGTCCGTTGATTCGAGCACCTTCGGCGGCGGTCGTGTGGCGCACCGCGGCCGGCCGACAGTTGCTGTGCCGGGGCGGGCCGCGCGCCTGCGTCACCTCATCGCGTCACTCCATCGGGGTCGGTCTCGTCGATCTCGGCTCACCCAGGCTCAACGGGCGGCGATCCAGCGCCTGACGGCGTCGTTGACGGTGTCGTCGAGGCCGCTCAGCGCTTCCACGGCGTGCAGGTCGCCCGGCGCGGGCGCGACTCCCGCTCGGGTGAGTGCCGCGTGCAGCTCCAGGCGACGCCGGTCGGCCGGAGCCATCGCCAGGTGCCTCGCCGGGGACAGCCGTCGGCGCGGGTCGGGGGCAGGCCACGCTGCCTCCCCCTCGACCGCCCGCGCCTGCGGCGGCACGCGCCAGTCATCGTCCTCCCACTGCTCTCCAGCCTCCGCCCCGCTCGTAGTCGTGTGCGCGTCGAATCCGCAGCGGTAGGGGTCCAGGACCAGCTCAGGCACCGTCACGGCGGTCGGTGAGTACTGCCACTCCTGCATACAACCTCCAGCAGTCGGTGTTCCTTCGGTGTCCAGGAGGCAGCCTGCACGGTCCACAGTTCCGGGACTTGCAGCGAACCACCTGAATGCTCCCAAACGCATCTCGTCACACCGCTGCGTCACCCGGACCGAAACCACGGGTGCCGGCGTCACCCAGGTTGGGCTTGACTGCGGCGACGCGGGTCTCGGCACCGGCGATCAGCAGATCCTGCCTGGTCTGCCGACGCCGGTAGGGCGAAGCGCCTACGGCTCCCGCCGCACCCCACCGGCCCAGGGTGCGCGGCGCCACCGCTGCCCGCCTTCACCGTGGCCCACCGTCACCGACAGTTCACCGAGCCGCCCCGCATCTGACGCTCCATCAGACGAGTGTTGGCGCGCACGAGTACGCGGGCGTGGCCTGCTTGACCGGCCGAGCCACCCCCTCTGGGTGGCCGATCGGCCAATGAGTAACGTGTTGTCATGGGCGTCGGGACGCTGCCTCGGTGACGGCGAGCCCACCCGCCGCCAGCCCCATAGCGGTCTCCAGGCCGATCCCCCGGTCCCCGCCGTCACTACCGCCCGCTGCTCCATCAGGTCCACCCTCCACCACCTCACGAAACCGGATAGATATCCGGTTGGATGAGAGCAGGCCAACATGATCGGATACCTATCCGGTTAGCGAGTGGGAGGCGGCCGGTGTCCCTCGCGGACACCGAGCTGCTGTCAGCGACGCGGGCGAAGTCCCTCAAGGAGAACGTCGAGGTAGACCTCGGTGTGTGCCGGGTCGCTACCCCCGGAGCGTACGGCGTGCTCGATGCCGCAGAGCAGACGGCGCACGTCGCCGGCCTCGACATCGCGCCGGACGGCACCGGTCGTGCGGGCACGGTCGAGCACGTGCGCGACGGTCCGGTCGAGTTCGGCCTTCAGTGCCGAGGTCTCCGCGTCGGTGTCGCTGGCGGATTCGAGTACGGCGGCGAACCCGGTGTCGTCCAACGCCTGGCTGAGGGTGAAGCGCAGCAGGCGGTGCAGGCCCGCGAGGGCGTCCTCCTCGGCGGCCGCGGCCCGGGCCTCGGCGACCAGCTCCTGGAAACGCTCGGCCGACAGCGCCTCCCGCAGCGCGTGGCGGTTGGGGAAATGCCGGTACACCGTTCCCACGCCCACACCGGCGAGCCTGGCGATGGCGTTCAGCTGGAGCGAGTCGTCACCGGCGGCCAGCTGCTCGCGGGCGATCCGCAACACCCGGGCGCGGTTGCGTGCGGCGTCCGCCCGCAGCACCTGCCCCTGTTCGCCCTTGGATGTCACGGGTTCAGCATAAAGGGACTCCGAAGGGCACCGGAAACCGCGTCCCTGACACGCTCGACCTTCCGGACCGTCTCCTCCACCCGACATGATCGGGCACAGGATGTCGGGTCCGGCATGGTGGGTGCCACCTAGCGTGGTGGTCGTCAAGAGGAAGGAAGCCGGGGCATGCTGGAGCGGCTGAACCAGGCTATGGCGCACATCGAACACCACCTCGACCAGGCCGTCGAGGTGGAGGAGCTGGCACGCATCGCGGCCACCTCGGAATATCACCTGCGTCGGATGTTCTCGGCGCTCGCGGGCATACCGCTGTCGGAGTACGTCCGGCGCCGCCGACTCACCCTCGCGGGCGCCGAAGTACTCGCGGGGCGTGAAACGCTGCTGGAGATCGCGGTGCGCTATGGCTACAGCTCCGGCGAGGGGTTCGCACGCGCCTTCCGCGCCATGCACGGAATCGGACCGGGCGAGGCCCGACGTACCGGCGCCGCGCTCAACTCCCAGTCCCGGATGACCTTCCGCCTCACCATCGAAGGGAGTAGCACGATGCGATACCGCGTTGTGGACAAGGCGGACTTCACCGTCGTCGGGCTCAAGGCCCGGGTACCGCTGGTGCATGCCGGGTCCAACCAGGCGATCATGGACTTCGTCCGTGGCATCGACCCACAGACCCTGGAACGCCTGCGGGAACTGTCGGACCAGGAGCCGCACGGCATCGTCGCGGTCTGCGACGATCTGGACCCCAGCCGCGCCGAGGGCACCGAACTCGACTACTACCACGGCGTGATCACCTCCCTGGCAGCTCCCGCGGGCACGACCGCCCTGGCCGTCCCGGCCGGCACCTGGGCGGTCTTCACCACCTCTGGCCCGGCGCCGCAGGCCATCCAGGAACTGTGGCGAGACGTGTTCACCGAGTGGTTCCCGTCGAATCCGTACCGCACCCGCACCGGCCCTGAGATCCTGCGCATCCGCCTGTCGCCCGAGAAGACCGAGGCCGACGCCGAACTGTGGCTCCCCGTGGAGCCCGAGCACGGCTGAACCAGACGGCAGACCTCCCGGCGCCCCTGACGGTTCCCGTCGTCCAGAACCAGGTCGGCGTCGTGCACGGGTCTTCCGGATCGCCCGCCGACGGTCCACCCAAGCAGGGGGCCTGGTCTACTCCGAGTGGGCCACCGCCTCCTGCTGGAGCTGCACCGCGGCCCGCAGGCTCAGCCTCGGCTCTGCCTGGCGCAGGGCCCTGACCGCCGCGACCGAGGTGATGTCCCCCTGGAAACCGGTGGCGGCGAGACGTGAGCGGACCCAGCGGGCGCGCAGCCGCGTTTCCTCGGCCGCGGCGGCGGCCTCCACAAGTGCGGCGGCACGCTCCAGTCCCGGACGCTCCTCGGGCGTCGCCTCGGCGAGCGACTGACGCAGTGCCGCAGCGACCACGTCCGAGTCCCTGATCGTCAGCACGAAGGTGTGCTTCTTGTTGAACCCCGCGAATCCCGTCATGTGACTGATCCTGGCCGTCGACTTCCCTCCCTGCCAACAGACTTGAGGAGCCTCAGAGGATCGGCCCGTTCGGGGAGGGCTCGATGTGTCGGGTCGGATCCGGCTTCGCGTGCAGCGCGCCTCCGCGGAGATTCCCCGGCGGCCCGAATGTGGAGGGAACCAGCAGCGGTTCCGTCACTCGACCCGACGTCAAACGGCGGGTGGCCTTGTTCGCACAAGGCCACCTGTGGTCCTGTGCGAAGCGGGCCCGAAATGGGATCATGTCGGGCTTGCCCGCGTTCTGTTCGCGACGGCGGCCCAGTTGCTCCTCGCGCGCGTTCGGCTTTCGCCTGCTGCCGACGCCCGGCGCCGGGTGCCGTCGGCAGGGCGGCAGGACGGCCGGTCAGAGGCCGCCCGTGTTGAGCAGCCGGTTGGGGGTGTCGGAGCGGACGCCGTGCACGACACCGGGGGTGGCCGTGTGGTCGAGCCAGACGTGGACCTGCCGGGCCGTCGCGTGGGGGTGTGCCGACAGGTACAGCGCGATCACGCCGGTCGCATGCGGCGCGGCCCAGGAGGTCGCGCCGTAGTCCACCGTGGTCGTACCGCCGCCGGCGAGCGCGGCGGTCACCTTCTGGCCGGGGGCGTACAGGTCTACGCACCGTCCGTAGCCTGATCCCGAGGAGCCACCGTCGTTCCACGCGCGGTCGTTGGAGGTGGAGGCCGCCACGACGATCGTGCCGGGGACGCCGGCCGGGGAGTGCTCGCAGGCGTCGTCGTGGAAGTTGCCGGCCGACACCACCGTCGGGATGCCCGCGTCGACCATCTTCTTCACGGCGGAGTCCACAGCCGCGGACCGGTGGTCGAGGTTGAGCGACATGTTCACCACCGCGGGCTTCTGCGCGTGCGCGGTGACCCACTTCACCGACTTCACCACGGCCGCCTCGGCCGCTGCCGGGGAGCCGCCGCCCGCGCTCTCGCACAGGATGCCCTGGACCCGTACGAGCTGGGCCTTGGGCGCCACGCCGTACTTCGCCCCGCCGATGATGCCCGAGACGAAGGTGCCGTGGCCGATGCCCTCCTCGCTGAAGCAGTCGCCGGAGTCCTTCGGGCCCACGAAGTCGGCACCGAGGTGGGCGCGTCCCCCGAACTCCTGGTGGGCGATGTCCATTCCGGTGTCGATCACATAGACGTGAACGCCCTTGCCCCTGGCTGTGGTGGTGAGCTTTCCGTTGAGAGGCCGCGCCCGTTGGTCGAGAATGTCGAGGTTCCACGGCACGTGCCGGGTGACAGGCCCCGCGGCGGTTCGCGCGATCACGGACGAGTTCCCCACGGCTGGGGCGGACTTCGGCTCCGAGCCGGCCGACGCTCCGCCCGCGAACGACGCCACGGACTTCCCCTCGCCGCGCGCGGCGACCCTGCTGCCGCTCCCTCCGGCCTGCGCGCCGGCCTTGCCGCCGCATGCCGAGGCCCCCAACACCGTCGCCATGGCCACCACCACGAGACCGGCCTTTGCCACGTTCCGCGTCACAACGTCCCCCACACCCTGGTTCGCACACAGTCAGCGCACAAGACGACCACAGACAGCTGGCGGTTCCGGCGCGGCGTGCGGATGGGCCGGTCCACACGCTCGACCCGCGCCGGGTCGTGCACGGCGCGCCTGGACCGGCCCCCAGCGCCGCCCGTTGTCACCTCGGGCCCGTAGCAGTCGTCAGCTTCCGACGTGGATGCCGGGACGCTTGGCGGGATCGGGTTCGTTGCTGCGGATGATCTCGCGGGTGACGGGTGCGGTGTCGCCCCGGCCGAACAGGAAGTAGCGGAACATGTGCTTCAGCGGGCTGCCTTCGGCCCACGCGAAGTAGCAGTGCGGTCGCACTCCGGTGGCATGGCGCAGGGCCAGCAGGATGGCGGCTATGGCGTTCGGGGCAGCCGGTGCCTCGGCACGCAGGACGCGGTGGCCGTCGACCTCGACACCCTGCACGGTGAGGGTTTCGCTGAAGTCGGAGGGGTCGACCACGTCGATCTCCAGGAACAGGATGTCGGCCGGGCCGGGCACCGGGTTCGTGCCGCGCTGTTCCAGTTCCTTGGCCTGGTACTCGGCGCCGTCGCCGGCCTGGCGCCGGTTGGCGATGATGTTGATGGCCTTGTCATGGGCGAGGGTGTCGGAGATGAACTGCCGGGCGGCCTTGTCGAAGACGATGCGGTCCGCGCGCAGTTCGGTGGTGCGCGCGACACGGGAGATCAGCGACACGAGGATGATCCCGGCGATGAAGAGGCCGGAGATGGCGATGCCGTCGGGCTTGTCGACGATGTTGTACACCAGGGCGTAGAGAAGGATCAGCGTCAGCAGACTGAACCCGACGGCGGCCGGCCGCCGGCCGTGGCGCGCGGCGGCCAGGGTGACGGCGAAAGCCCCGGAGACCATCATGGCGAGGATTCCGGTGGCGTAGGCACCGGCCTGGGCGTCGACGTCGGCGTCGAAGGTGATGGTGATCAGGACGCACAGGGCGGTGTAGACGAGGACGACGGGCCGTACCGCACGGCCCCATTCGGGTGCCATGCCGTAGTCGGGCAGGTACCGGGGCACGATGTTGATCAGCCCTGCCATGGCGGACGCGCCGGCGAACCAGAGGATCAGGATCGTGCTGATGTCGTAGAACGTTCCGAACGCCTCCCCGACGTGTTCGTGGGCCAGCCACGCCAGCGCCCGGCCGTTCGCGCCGCCGCCGGCTTCGAACTCGTGGTGGGGAATGAGCACGGTGGTCACGAAGCTCGACGACAGCAGGTAGACGCTCATGACGAGCGCTGCCGTCGTCAGCAGCCTGCGGGTGTTGCGGATCCGTGCTTGCAGCCGCTGCTCCTCATCGGCCCCGTCGGCGGAGATGAGAGGCATCATGCTCACCCCGGTCTCGAATCCCGACAGCCCGAGGACCAGCAACGGGAACGCCAGGAGGGCGGGAGTGATCAGGTCGCCGAAGCCGCCTCCGCCCTTGATGAGGGCGTCCGTCCACGCCGAAAAGGCTCCCGGTGTGGTGAACACCTGCACCAGACCTACGGCGATGACCACCGCGTTGAGCAGCAGGAAGAGCGCGACGAGGGGGATGGCCACGCTGACCGCCTCGCTGAATCCGAGCAGGAACACGCCTCCCAGGATCAGCAGCAGCGCCACGGTGAGAGCCACCTCGTGACCGTGCAGCGCGGCGGGGAAGAAGGGATTCTCCATGACGTGCACGGAGGCGTCCGCGGTGGAGAGGGTGATCGTGATGAGCCACGAGGTGGCGACGAAGCCGAGCAGGACCAGGATCAGGAGCTTGCCCCACCAGAACGGCAGCAGATCCTCCAGCATCGCGACCGATCCGGCGCCGCGCGGGCTCGCCTTGGCCACCCTTCGGTACATCGGCAGCATGCCCAGCAACGTGAGTGCCACGATCAGCAGCGTCGCCAGAGGGGAGGCCGCCCCGGCCGCGAGCGCGGCGATCGCCGGCACGTATGCCAGAGAGGAGAAGTAGTCGACGCCGGTCAGGCACATCACCTTCCACCAGGCGTGCTGCTCGCTCTGCTGCTCACCGGCTGCCGGTCCGATCGGCTGCACGCGATGACGCAGCAGCCACCGGGCCACCTTGTTGCTCGGATGCGGCAGCAGGGCAGGACCCTCCACCACTTCCGGCACTGCTGAACCGTCGCTGGTGTCCCGCATGTCCCCCATCAACCCTCACGTCTGACCTGTGTCCTCGCCGCCGCTGCGACGGCCGAGGCGATGATCGCCGAGTACGAGCCCTCCCGTGCCGCCGCCCACCGAGGCGAGACACAAGCGGCTGCCCGCGCCTTCGCCTTGTTCCCCGCTTCCGCCACCTCACTTCCCCGCGGAAGTGAAAAAAGCCGGCTCTCCGCCGACGGCCCCGCGGACCATCCCCTTCTCCCCCGCCGCAGGACTTGCCTCTCACACTGATGTCAGGTTCTGGCGTGTCTGTCGGGCCCGCGGCTCCTTGGCCCCGCCGGTACGAAGGAGTTCCCGCAGGCCCGGCACGACCACGCTGCCGGACCGCGCCGCCTCGGCCGTACGGAACCGCCCACCCGGATCGGGGTGGCACCGACGACTCGCCCCGGTCCGAGGCCGCGCGATGCGGAAGCGGCCAGAAGCGTCGTAGGAGACGGAAGGGTCAGGAGCTGACGATGCGGCGCACGTTGTCGACGTCACCGCAGCCTGCCTTCAGCTGACGCTCGCGCTCTTCGAGAAACGCCTCACCCAGTTCCTCGCGGCGCTCCATGGCCACGTTCTCGCGTGCTCCGTTGAGGATGGTGCGCTCCTCCTCGTCGGCGTGGTGGGTGATGGCCTGGACGAGCTCTTCCAGCTTCTCGTCCCACTCCTGGGACCCGACCTCGTCGACCTCAAGAAGTTCCAGGAGGGCCTTGTTGCCCTCCTCGTGCTCCTCCTCGCCGTGCTCCACCTCTTCGTCGTCGATCTTCCTGTAGCGCTTGAGAGCCGGATAGACCTTCGCCTCCTCCGCCTGTGCGTGCGCGATCAGCAGATCGGAGAACTCCCGCAGAGCGGCCGCCCGGTCGGCTTCGACGCTGCGCATCAGACGAAAGAGATCCTCCATCTTTCGGTGGTCCTGGAGAATGAGTTCAACGACGTCTCGTGTCTGTGCCATGGAACAAGCATCACTTCCGTGCGAGGGGACCTTACCGGGATCCCAATACCCCGTCCTGGCGGGTTCAGCACGACATCCCACCCGCTTGGCCGGGCACTCCATCCGGTCCGATCATCTGCGGAAACTCACATGCGAGCGCCCGGACGGCGGTCCCCGCCGAAAGACGCGAAGATGGACGTTTGTTCTGGCGGGATCGGTGCAGACGATGGGCTGACACAGCCTCTTACGACGAAGTGGAGACGCACCATGGGCATCATCGCGTGGATCATCATCGGCCTGCTCGCCGGCGCCATCGCCAAGGCGCTGATGCCCGGCAAGGACCCCGGCGGCATCATCGTCACCATGCTCATCGGCATCGTCGGTGGTCTGCTCGGCGGCTGGCTCGGCAAGGTGATCTTCGGTGTCGACTCCATCGACGGGTTCTTCGACCTCTCCACCTGGATCGCCGCGATCGCCGGCTCCGTCATTCTGCTCGTCCTCTACCGACTCGTCACCGGCAACCGACGCTCGCACCGCCACGCGTAAGCTGCCCCACGCGAACACCTCGTAACGACACCGACGGCTCCCCCTGAACTCACCGGGCGGGAGCCGCCGACGTGTACAGCCCGCCCGGGCCCCCTGATCGCGTACAAACCCGTGGTGCGGAACCCGGTGATCACGTGGTGCTTCGAGCCCGCCCAGCGCCGGCCGACCGGCGATGGCCCCGTGTGCTGCCCCCTTTCAGCGCCCTGACGCGGGAGGAGTCGACCGCACGGCGGGACCGCTCCAGCCGCACGGCCGGGTTCAACGCGGCCGGCAGGACCTCGTGCAGCCGCTGCCGGACGCCGGCCTCGTTCCAGTCACACAGGAGCCGCCAGCACGTCATGCCCTGGCGAACCCAGCTCCTGCGGCAGGTACTCCCACTGACTGCCGGCGTGCAGCCGCCAGCCTTTATGGAGCCCTACTCCGCAGACGTCGTTCATGATCGACGACGCAGCGCTCGACGTGAGCTGAACCCCACGGGGGGTGGGCCGGGCCGGACCACCCCCCGTCGGATCAGGCCGCCGGAACCGTGCGCTCCGGCGTGTTCCACCCGGAGACCCGCACCCGCGGCTGGGACCCGTGCAGATCAGTCGTCCGGTACGTGGCCGTCAGGGTGACCGACTCTCCGGGCCAGAGACTGACCTCGTTGTCGGACCACCGCACCGGCAGCACCGGCTTCCCCGCCGTGTCCACCAGGTGTACGTCCGTCAGCAGCGACGGCGTCCTGCCGCCGTCCGTGTTGCGCACGGTGACCGTCGTGGTCGACGTGTCACCCGACGAGGTCGTCGACGCCGTCGCCGACACCGGAGCCTGCGCCATGGAACTCAGGCCCTTCAGGTCCGCGTAGCTCGTCGTCGGCGTGTAGTACCAGTCGGTGTTGTCCCAGTCGAGCGTGTCGGGCTTGGTGGAGAGCCAGTAGACGTTGCGGCTCACCTCCGTGCCCGTGGAGTCGCTCAGGACCAGGCGCGCGAGGTAGGTCGTCGACAGACCGCTCACCGACGAGGGCAGCGTGAGCGCGGTGCCGCGCGCGCCGTCGCCGCCCACCGTCACTCCGGTGACGGTCCTGTCGTACTTCTGCGTGCCGTCGGTGTTGAAAAGCGTGGCGCGGGCGGTGAGGCCGGACGCGGAGGCGTGCCGGTTGTTCACCACGACGACCGAACGGTTGTCGTACGAGTACTGGACGTGCAGCGGCTCGTTGGCCTTCCTCGCCCCGAAGTAGGCGCCGCCCTGGTCGAGGTAACGGTCCATCAGCTGCCAGTGGAGCGAGGTCCAGCCGCTGTTGAACATCCAGTAGACGACCCCGGTGGAGGGCTTCGAGGAGTCGGTGGCGTTGCGTCCGTACGCCTCGAACTGGGCCCGGACGTTCTCGTACTGGGCCAGTTGCGCCTTGCGTACGTAGTCGGTGAGGCTGCTGGGCGCTCCGTAGCGTCCGGCCAGCGCGTCGTCGTAGAGCTTCAGGGTGCTGAAGGTCGACGACGGTGAACGGTGGTACTGCTTGGCGCTCGGGTTCTTCCAGAGGGTGTCGAGTTCTGCCGGGCTCATCATGCGGCGCAGTGTGTCGAGCGTGGGGATGTCGGGGCCCGCGCTGGTCTCGGAGTTGAAGCCGGTGGCGCCGCCCTCGCGCTTGGTGTACCAGTAGTTCGGCGGGACCCAGTCGTAGGGGCCGGACATCTTCATGCCCGAACGTCCACTGATGGGTGAGGAGTTGTCGGACGCGGCCGCGACCACGGGGGTGGGCCAGTCGGCGGCCTTCAGGGCGTCGAGGTAGGTCTTCTCGATCGTCGCGTCGGGAGCGAAGTCGCTGCCGATGAGGAAGGAGATGACACTCGGGTGGTCGCGCAGCCGGGCGGCCTCGGCGGCCATCGACGCCCCCGCGACCGGGTAGTCCTCGGCGGTCCACTTGTCGCCCGGCTCGCCGCCGTTGACGTTGCCCTCCCACTTGTCGCAGCACTCCCAGCCGGGCAGCGTGAGGATGCCGTACCGGTCCGCGAGGTCGAAGAACTCGTCCGGCTCGATGTGCCCTTCGAGGCGGATGGTGTTGAGGCCGAGGTCGAGCGCGTACTTCAGCCGGTCCTCGACGTATGTCCTGTCCCAGCGCAGGAACTCGTCGGGCGACCAGCCGCCGCCCCGGATGAGCAGCTTGCGTCCGTTGACGCTGTACTGCCGGGCACCGTCGGAGTTGAGGGGGGCCTTCACGTCGCGGATGCCGAAGTTCTCGTGCGCCGCGTCCGAGACGGTGCCGGCGACGGACGCGGTGAGGTCGAGGGCGTACAGCGGCTGTCCGCCCATGCCCGCGGGCCACCACACCTTCGGCGAGGTCAGGTGCAGCCCGGGGACCTCGGCCGGAGCGAAGGTGACCGTCTTGGTCGCGTGAGCGGCCAGGGAGACGGACTTGCTGAACGAGATCGCGCCGACGCCGCCCGAGACGGTGGCGGTGACGGGCGAGTCCGAGTCGTTGCGGGCCCGGGCCTTGACCGTCAGGTCCGCGGTGGAGAGGGACGGCACATCGAGATCGGTGACGACGTGCGCGTCGCGCAGGGCGACCGGGCCGCCGCGCCGCACCAGCACATCGCGCACGATCCCCATGTTCTCGTCGGGCGGCGGCTGCAGCCAGTCGATCCAGCCCATGGTGAGGTTCTTGCCGGGGTTGTTGGGCTGGATGCGGAAGGCCACCGTGTTGGTGCCCGCGTCCACCAGTGAGGTGACGTCCAGCTCGTGGCGGGTGTACGCGCCCGCCACGTCGGCGGCCTTGGCGACCTGCTGCCCGTTGACGTAGACGTCGGCCGCCGAGATCACCCCGCTGAAGTCGAGATACGTGCGCTCGGAGGTGTCGGCGACCGTGAAGTCCGAGCGGTACCACCAGGGAACCTGGAAGTCGGCCTTGGGGATCTGCTGCTGGTTGGTCGAGTAGAACGGGTCGGCGTACTTGCCGTCCGCCAGCAGCGCCGCGAGCACCGTGGAGCGGGAGCCCGCCGGATACCAGCCACTCGCCGGATAGCCCGGGGAGGAAACGGCGGCCGCGGAGTCGGTGACCTTCGCGGTCGACTGGATGGCGTAGCCGGACAGGGCGGTGGCACTGCCGGCGCGGGAGGCGACGGCGGTGGTCTGCGTCCGGTGGCGGGGCGGTGACGCGTCGCGGGCGCCGGCCCACGCGCTCGTGGAGAGCGTACAGAGCAGGCCCAGGGCGACGGCTGCCGTGGCGAGGCGGCGTCTGGCGGCAGGGCGGTGGAACACGTCTGTCTCCTAGGGAGTGGGGGGAGCATCCGCGCTACGGCACTGCAAGTTAGGAAACTTTACTAACTGCTTCTCAAGCTAGGGGCGCGGGCGAGACGTGTCAATCACCGTTGCCGGTGGGCGAGTTGGTCAGGACGCCGATCGTCGCTCGAACACCACGTCCCGCGCGGTCCCCAGAGCCGTGGCCACCGCGCCCAGCAGCACCGCGTCCTCACCGAGCCGGCTGGGCACGATCTTCGGCCGCAGGGGGGTGAGCGCGCGCAGGTTCTCCCGTACGGGGCGCAGCAGCAGGTCCACGCTGTGCCCCACCCCGCCGCCCAGGACGACGAGATCAGGGTCGAGCACAGCCGCGGCCGCCGCGACCGTGTGCGCGATCCGCTCGCTCTCCAGCTCGACCGCCTTGACCGCGGCGGGATGTCCCTGCCGGGCCGAGTCGAAGACCGCCTTCGCGGTGAGCTGCCCGGTCATCCCGAACCTCCGCGCCGACTCCACGACCGCCACCCCCGAGACGGCGTCCTCCAGCGTCCGAAGCCGCTGCTGCCCGGGCCACGGCAGGAACCCGATCTCCCCGGCACCGCCGTGCGCCCCGGTGAACACCCGGCCCTCGCTGACCACGCCCATGCCGAGCCCCGTACCGATCATGATGTACGCGAAGAGCCTGCTGCCCGCGCCGACGCCGTACGTGTACTCGCCGAGCGCCGCCAGATTGGCGTCGTTGTGGACCTCCAGCGGTACGCCCAGCTCCTCACGCATCCGGTCGACCAGCCCGGCCCGCCCCCAGCCCGGCAGATGCATCGCGAAGCGCACCCGCCGCCGATCCGCGTCGTAGACGCCCGGCGTGCCCACCACGGCGTGGGCCACCTCGGCATGGGCGACACCGGAGTTCGCGACCACCTGCCGGGCCGTGGCGACCACCAGATCGGCCAGGGCGCCGGAGGAGCGGGCCCGGTTGCGCACGTCCGCGCGGGCCACCAGCTCGCCGTCCAGGTTGGCGAGCGCCACCCGCAGCCAGCCGCGCCCGATGTCGATGCCGAGCGCGTACCCGGCGGACGGGTCCGGGGCGTAGAGGACGGCGACCCGGCCGCGTTCCGGCGCGTGCGTGCCGACCTCGTGCACCAGGCCAGCCTCCGCCAGGGCCGCCAGCGCGCTGGAGACGGTCGGCTTCGACAGGCCGGTCTCCCGGGCGAGTTGCGCGCGTGAAGCGGCGCCGGCGGAACGCAGCCGGTCCAGGAGCAGGCGCTCGTTGGTGCTGCGCAACCGCTGGCGGTTCCACGGCTGGTCGGGCTGCGCTGCGACGTCACTGGCGGGCATCGCACCATTCTCACGCATGTGGGACACCCTCTTGACGCATCTAGTAAGGCTCCTTAACTTTATCGCGCAAGCGAGAGTCTGTGCCTGAGAACAGGCTCTCAGCCTCGCCGGGCGAGCCAAGGGGAGCCCTGCGTCGGCCGGATACCCGCCGCCCTTGATCCGTCGGCCGCCGAGTGGCGTCGGTCGGCACGTCTGCCTCTCCCCGCGTCCCGCTTCAGGAGGACCCATGTCCGGTAGCCCGCCGCCCGAGGGTGGCTTCGTCCGCCGTCTCGGCCTGTTCCAGGCGACCACCATCAACATGAGCCAGATGTGCGGCATCGGGCCGTTCGTGACGATCCCGCTGATGGTCGCCGCGTTCGGCGGCCCGCAGGCGGTGATCGGCTTCCTCGCGGGCGCGCTGCTGGCCCTCGCCGACGGCCTGGTCTGGGCCGAACTGGGCGCGGCGATGCCCGGCTCCGGCGGCAGCTATGTGTACCTGCGCGAGGCCTTCCAGTACCGCACCGGACGGCTGATGCCGTTCCTGTTCGTCTGGACGGCCATGATCTTCATCCCGCTGATCATGTCCACCGGCGTGGTCGGCTTCGTGCAGTACCTCGGCTATCTGGCACCGGACATGGGCAGGACGACCGGCGACCTGGTCGGCCTCGGCATGATCCTTCTGGTGGTCGTCCTGCTGTGGCGGGGCATCGAGCACATCGCCCGGATCACGGCCGTGATGTGGGCCGTCATGATCACCTCGGTCCTCCTGGTGATCGTGGCCGCGGCCACCGACTTCAGCGCGGACCTGGCCTTCACCTACCCGGCACACGCCTTCGACCTCACCGGCAACCACTTCTGGCTGGGCTTCGCCGCCGGCCTGACGATCGGCATCTACGACTACCTCGGCTACAACACCACCGCGTACATGGGCGCCGAGCTCAAGGACCCGGGCCGGACGCTGCCGCGCTCCATCATCCTCTCCATCGTCGGCATCATGGCCATCTACCTGCTGCTGCAGATCGGCACGCTCGGCGTCATCGACTGGCACCGGATGACGGACGCGGACGACATCGCCTCGACCTCCGTCGCCTCGGCGGTCCTGGAGAAGACCTGGGGCAAGGGGGCGGCCGACACGGTCACGGTCCTCATTCTGATCACCGCGTTCGCCTCCGTCTTCACCGGCCTTCTGGGCGGCTCCCGCGTCCCGTACGACGCGGCCCGCGAACGGGTCTTCTTCCGCCCCTACGCCAAGCTGCACCCCAGGCACCGCTTCCCCATGCTGGGCCTGGCCACCATGGGGGTGGTGACGGCGATCGGTTTCCTCATCGGCCGCCACACGGACCTGGCGACCCTGATCCAGCTCCTCACCACGGTGATGGTCCTCGTCCAGGCGCTCGCCCAGATCGCCGCGGTGACGGTCCTGCGCAGGCGGCAGCCGCACCTGCGCCGCCCGTACAAGATGTGGCTGTACCCCCTGCCCAGCCTGCTCGCCCTCGTCGGCTGGCTGGTGATCTACGGCTACGCAGACAAGAACTCGCCCGGCCGCCATCCCATCGAATGGTCGCTGGCCTGGCTGGGTCTCGGCATCGTGGCGTACGTGTTGTGGGCGCGCTTCGAGAAGGTCTGGCCGTTCGGACCGAAGGAGATCACGGAGGAATTCCTCACCGCGCCGGTCCCGGACGCGGAGCCCGCGCAGTCGTAGGAGAGGGGCGGGCGCGCGTACGCCGGGGTGGTCGGCCCGCCCGGGTCCGAGCCGGCCATCCCCGTATGCACGCCCGATGACGGCGGGAGGTACGGGCTCGGCTGCTCCGCGCAGCGCAGCGCACCGCACCGCACCGCCCGGCGGATCTCCGTCGTCGGACCGCCCTCGTGGGACGGGCGCTCCGGCGGCTCGACACCTTGCCGGGTGGCTCGGTTCCGAACCGTTGACGGCTGAGGGCTGTGTCGTGTGCCGGTAGTTGATCGTCAGTGGTTGCGTGACTTCCGCTGCTGGTGCGTCAGTTCCTCGCCGGGGCCCGAAGTTGGAAGCCTTGCCCGGTAGCTTTTGGGTGCACCTACCCCCTGCAAAAAATCATGGGATCGGTCGCTGATCTTGGGATCGGGTCGGGGGTGCGGGTGGCGCCCGGCGACGTGTCCCCGGTGCAGGCCGCGGTCGGCGATGCCGTGGACGGCGTCTAGGCAAGCGGTACCGGCGACGCCAAGGACGCCAAGGACGCCAAGGGTCAGGAGGCGGGATCCGCCTTCACCGCGTCTCGTTCCCCCCTGGCAGGAGTCGTGGCGCCCAGTCGTCGCACCGCCCCTCGCTCCAACCCCCGGGTGGTGGATCACACCGCCACACTCTTCGGTAACGTATGGATATGAGCCATCCGCACCCAGAACTCAAAGCCGCCCCACCGCTGCCCGAAGGCGGGCTGCGGGTGACCGCCTTGGGCGGCTTGGGCGAAATCGGTCGCAACATGACCGTCTTCGAGTACGCAGGCAAGCTGTTGATCGTGGACTGCGGCGTGCTGTTCCCCGAGGAGAACCAGCCCGGGGTGGACGTGATCCTGCCCGACTTCACCTCGATCCGGGACCGCCTGGACGACATCGTGGCCGTCGTGCTCACCCACGGCCATGAGGATCACATCGGGGGCGTGCCCTATCTGCTGCGCGAGCGGGCGGACATCCCGGTCGTCGGCTCGAAGCTCACCCTCGCGTTCCTGGAGGCCAAGCTCAAGGAGCACGGAATCAGGCCCCGCACGGTGCGCGTGCGTGAGGGCGATCGGCGTGGCTTCGGCCCGTTCGACTGTGAGTTCGTGGCCGTCAACCACTCCATCCCGGACGGACTCGCGGTGGCCCTGCGGACCGGAGCCGGCCTGGTGCTGCACACCGGCGACTTCAAGATGGACCAGTTCCCCCTGGACGACCGGATCACCGACCTGCGCGCCTTCGCCCGTCTCGGCGAGGAGGGCGTGGACCTGTTCCTCACCGACTCCACCAACGCCGAGGTCCCCGGCTTCACCACCTCCGAACGCGAGCTGAACCCCGCGATCGAACAGGTCATCCGCACCGCGCCACGCCGTGTCATCGTCTCCAGCTTCGCCAGCCATGTGCACCGTATCCAGCAGGTGCTGGACGCCGCCCACCAGCATGGCCGCAAGGTCGCCTTCGTGGGCCGCTCGATGGTTCGCAACATGGGCATCGCCCGCGATCTCGGCTACCTCAAGGTCCCGTCCGGCCTGGTCGTGAACGCCAAAGAGCTGGAGCAGCTCCCGGACCACCGGATCACCTTGGTATGCACGGGCTCCCAGGGTGAGCCGATGGCCGCCCTGTCGCGGATGGCCAACCGCGACCACGCGATCCGCATCGGCAAGGGCGACACCGTACTGCTCGCCAGTTCCCTCATCCCCGGCAACGAGAACGCCATCTACCGGGTGATCAACGGTCTGACCCGGTGGGGTGCCAACGTCGTCCACAAGGGCAACGCCAAGGTGCACGTCTCCGGCCACGCCAGCGCCGGTGAACTCGTCTACTGCTACAACATCGTCCGGCCCCGCAACGTCATGCCCGTCCACGGCGAGTTCCGCCACCTTCGGGCCAACGCCGACCTCGCCATCCGCACCGGTGTCGATCCCGACCGGGTCGTCATCGCGGAGGACGGTGTCGTTGTCGACCTCGTCGACGGGCGCGCCTCCATCACCGGCAAGGTGCCCGCCGGAAACGTTTACGTGGACGGCATGGAGGTCGGCGGCGCGACCGAGGCATCCCTCAAGGACCGGGTGACCCTCGCCCAGGAGGGCGTCATCACGGTCGTGGCCATCGTGGACGCCGACACCGGAGCCCTCGCCGAGGCCCCCGACTTCCTGGCGCGCGGCTTCGTCCACGACGACACCACCTTCGAGCCGGTCATCCCCGTCCTCGAGAAAACGCTGGCCAACGCCGCCAAGGAAGGCGTAGGTGACGCCCGCCAGCTGGAACAACTCATCGCCCGCGCCGTGGCCAACTGGGCCTTCCGCACGCATCGCCGCAGGCCGCTGATCATCCCCGTCATCATCGACGCCTGACCGAGTCCCCGCCGCGGATCCCCGCTCCCCCGCCGGGGCGGGGATCCGTCGCCGTCGGCGACGGCGCCCGCGCATCAACGAAGGCCAGAGAGGTGACCGGATGGGCCCGCGCTTCGAGGAGATCGACTGGCGACCGACACCGATCGGCGAGATCAGTCTGCGGCGCCGCCGCCACCCGGTCTCGGGAGAGAGCGTGTACGAGGTGAAGCTCGGCGACGAGTTCCTCATGTCCAGCCTCTTCACCACCGGCGAGATCGCGCTCACAGAACTCGGACTGGCCGAGCTGCCCGACACCGGACGGCCCGAACTCGACGTGGTCGTCGGCGGACTCGGGCTCGGCTACACCGCCCTTACGGCCCTGAACGATCCCCGGGTGCGCTCGCTGACCGTGATCGAAGCACTCCCCGAAGTCATCGACTGGCACCAGCGGCACCTGGTACCCCTCGGAGCCCAGCTCACCTCTGACGCCCGATGCCGCCTGGCGCACGGCGACTTCTTCGCGCTGGCCGCCGACCCCCGCGGCCTGGACACCGAGGCCCCCGGCCGTCGCTTCCATGCCGTCCTGCTGGACGTCGACCACTCACCACGCCATGTCCTGCACCCACGCCACGCGGCCCTCTACCAACCGGCCGGGCTCCGTGCCCTCGCCGAACACCTCCACCCCGAAGGAGTGTTCGCCCTGTGGTCGAACGACCCGCCCGACGAGGAGTTCACCTCCGCGCTCCAGGAGGTCTTCGCCCTGGCGGCGGCCCATGTCGTCGACTTCGCCAACCCGCTGCAAGGCGGCACCTCGACCAACACCGTCTACGTGGCCCGCAAGGCACCGGGCGCAGCGTAGGACGACGGCTCGGCCGGATCTGCCGTGCCACTCCAGTAGGGCACAACGACAGCTCCCGGTAGTAGCCCGGCACCAGCACGGCCCATGCGAGGACACGGCCGTTGTGGGGCGGCAACATCAACCTGTGCAGCGACTGCCCTGCGCTGAACCGGCCGTACAAGCCGTCACCGGCCTACCCACGGCCCCGGTCGACCACCCGGTCCGGAACTCGGGGTTTCCAGGCACGTCAGGGTTGTGAGGTACGTCAGGGTTTCCAGGTACGCAGGCAGGAGGCGATCCGGTCGGCGGTGCATCGAGGACTGTTCAGCTCATGAGCGAGCGCGGTGAGCTGTTCACGGGTGGGGTTGACGGGGACGTTGCCGGCCTCGAGGTACATGACGGCGACGGCACAGGCGACAGTGAGGTTGGAGCGCTCCAGCCAGCGGCAGCGGCCCAGGCTGTGCACCAGGGCGGCGGCTCGGGCGTAGGGACCGTCGTAGACGGGGGTGTCGAGGAGCTCAGCACGGTGGCGGGCGACTGCGGCGATGGGCACGCCGTAGTCGTCGGGGGCAGGGTCGCGATGCCCGGCCCGTTCCGCCACTTCGAGGATCCAGGATTCGTCGACGTGCAGGATCACGCGGTGGTACCCGGCTGAGGATCGGCGTACGGGGCGTCGAACTGCTCTTCCAGACCGTCGAGGAAATCGCCGTGCCCATCGATGAGCCGCTGGGCAGCCGTCATACCGGCGGCCCGGGCGCCGGTGGTGTCCTCGACGATCAGCCGCTCCACGTACTTGTTGAAGTCCAGCCGCCGGGCGCGCGCGGCGGCCTTGCCGGCTTCCAGTACGTGCTCCTCCAGCCTGATCTGCGTCTGCTTCTTGGCGGAAGTCACCCTCGGATGGTAGCAGGGTGGTAGCAGGAGAAGTCCTGGAGGAAACGTCGGCCGATCACCGACTCGTGGTTCGGTGCCTCCATGCCGCCGACAGCGGAGATCGCGTCGAGCTCCCGGCATTCCCCGGTACAGCGACGAAACAGGCGCGCAGAGCGCTGTCTCCCGGCCTGGCTGACGCCGTCGTCTGTGGCCACCGGCAAGCGTGCGAACCGCCGACCGGAGGGGCCGATGTGCGCTTGGGGTACTCCGGGTGTCAAGATGAAGCAATGTCCAACAACGTATTCTTCGACATCACCATCAACGGCGAGCCTGCGGGCCGGATCGTCTTCGAACTCTTCGACGACGTGGTTCCCAAGACCGCCAGGAACTTCCGCGAGCTCGCCACGGGCGAGCAGGGATTCGGCTACGAGGGCTCTTCCTTCCACCGCGTCATCCCCGACTTCATGCTTCAGGGCGGCGACTTCACCGCCGGCAACGGCACAGGCGGCCGCAGCATCTACGGTGAGAAGTTCGCCGACGAGAACTTCCAGCTCAAGCACACCAAGCCCGGCCAGCTCTCCATGGCCAACGCGGGGCCGAACACCAACGGCTCACAGTTCTTCATCACGACCATCGTCACCGACTGGCTTGACAACAAGCACGTCGTCTTCGGTGAGGTCGTCGAGGGCATGGACATCGTGAAGAAGATCGAGGGCCTGGGTTCGCGTTCCGGCACCCCTTCGGCGAAGATCACCATCGCCAAGTCGGGCGTCGTCGCGGGCTGACCTCTTCGCGTACGCGTCTGAGCCCGGCGACCTCATGACTCGTCCCGCTTCAGGCGCAGCGAGACGCCCCGGCCACACCAGCTGACGGCGAGCACGAAACCGCAGGCCGCAGACCGCCCCGAAGACCAGGCAGAACCATTGCAGCCGCCCGGGGCGGTCGGGTGCTGGAAGCCGACGGCCACCGCGTCAAAGAGCACCACGCGGCTGTCCGTCACTTCCAGCGACTGCTCTCAACGCGCGGGGCAGCACGCATCAGCTGCCGCCCGCGCCTTGTCTCCTGCTCAAGGATCTCGGGATCCGACCGCCGATCCCGCCGGCACCCGGCCGGGAAACGGATGTTGCCCATCCGCAGCTCCGCTCCCGCCCACTCGCTCCACACCTCGAAGCGCCGCCCGCGTGACTCCACTGCCCTCCTGGTCCATGCCCACGTAAAGCCACCGCCTCGCAGGTCGGCTCGCTAGGGTCACAGGCATGACGACACCCCTTGCCGACAGTGCCTTCGACTCGCTCCGCCTCGACGCCGTGCCCGACGAGGAGGCGTTGCGTCGGGCGTACGAACTCCCCGGCGAAGCGGCCGTCCGCAAGCAGATGACCGAACTCACCGAGCACACGCGGCGATTGATAGGTTGCTCATCGCTGGTCCTGGTCGCCAGCGCGGACGCCGAGGGCAACTGTGACGTCTCGCCGCGCGGCGGCCCTGCCGGGTTCGTCGCTGTCCTGGACGCCCGGACGGTGGCCATTCCGGACGCGACCGGCAACAAGCGGCTGGACACCTTGCAGAATGTCATCGCCACCGGACGGGCCGGGCTGCTGTTCGTCATCCCCGGTCGGACCACCACCCTGCGGGTGAACGGCCGGGCTGTCGTCTCCACCCGCCCGGAACTGCTGTCGCAGCTGACCGCCGTGGGGAAGCCGCCGGCCAGTGCGCTGGTGCTGGGGATCGAGGAGGTCTACCCGCACTGCCCCAAGTCGCTGCTGCGCAGCGGGGCCTGGAAGCCGGAGCAGTGGCTTTCGGCGGACGCCCAGCCCACCTCGGCCGAGGTGACGCTGGCCCAACTGCGGATGCCGGAGCTGACGATCGCCGACATCGAGCAGGCGGAGGCGGACTCGCTGAAGTACCGGTACGAGTAACGGGTCGACCTACGAGTGAACACCAGCCGGCCGAACCCTCAGGCCGGCACCGCCCTGATATCGATCGCGGGTCAGCCCGTTGGTGCCCGGGGCGCGGAGGACGCCGCCATCGCGTTGGCGGCGTCCTGGAATCCGCGGGTGAAGCGGTTCCTGCTTCGCGCCTGAGCCGCACCTTCTCCTCGATGCGCGCGTCCGTTCCTCCCGTGATGTACACCCCCTTCAACCTGTGGCATGCTCCGGTCAAATCTGCGAAGCTTCCTTCCGCGATGACGCAATCGCTGCGCGCACCCCACGCGGCCGCCCGTCGGCACACCCAGTCCGGCCGGGCGTCCACCGAGCAGGCCGGGATCCCGGCCGCCGCAAAAGGAGTTCCGTGTGAGACCGACCCCCCACAAGGCTTTCGCCGCCGGCGTGTTCGCCGTCGCCGCGCTGGCCGCCGTGTCGCTTCCCGTCACCCCGGCCGCCGCCGCGCCCGCCGCGGCGCCCGTAGCCGCCGCCTGCACCCCGGCCCAGGTGGTCGCCAACGGCGGTTTTGAGAGCGGCACTTCGTCCTGGACGACATCCTCGACCAGTGTGATCACCAGCCGCACCGGGCAGAGCGCGCACGGCGGCACCAGCTTCGCCTGGCTCGACGGCACCGGCACAACGCACACCGACACGCTCTCCCAGAACGTCACCATCCCTTCGGGATGCTCCCACGCCACCCTGACGTTCTGGTTGCACGTCGACACCACCGAGACGACGTCGTCCACCGCGTACGACAAGCTCACGGCGAAGATCGGCAGCACGACGCTGGCCACGTACTCGAACCTGAACAAGGCCACCGGCTATGTCCAGAAGTCCTTCGACGTGTCCGCCTTCGCCGGCCAGACCGTCAGCCTCGCCTTCACCGGCGTCGAGGACTCCAGCCTCCAGACGAGCTTCGTCCTCGATGACATCGCCCTCGACACCTCGGGCGACACCACCCCGCCGGCCGACTCCACCCGTACGCCGGCCGCGCCGTCGTACACCGTCAGCCTGACCAGCAACACCAGTGGCACCGGCTGGACCGGGCACGAGAGCACGACCTTCACCAACGCCTCGGCCACCCCGCTCACCGAGGTCTACCTGCGGCTGTGGGACAACTACCACGGCACCTGCTCGGCGATGCCGATCGTCGTCAGCAACGTGACCGGCGGCACCTCGGGCGCCCTGTCGGTCGGCTGCACGGCCCTGCAGATCGCCCTGCCGACCCCGCTGGCACAGGGCCAGTCGACCAGCATCGGCTTCGACCTCCAGATCACCGTCCCCAGCGGCGCCGACCGGTTCGGCTACGACGGCGCGTTCAGCATGATCGGCAACGCGCTGCCGGTGCTCGCGGTCAAGGACGGTTCGGGCTGGCACCTCGACCCGTACACCAACAACGGCGAGTCGTTCTACTCCCTGGCCGCCGACTTCAAGGTCACCCTCGACCACCCGACGAGCCTGTCGGTCCCGGCCACCGGCACCTCCGTCGACACCCCCGGCACCAGCGGGCGCACGGTGACCACGGCGACGGCGTCCAAGGTCCGCGACTTCGCGTGGGCGGCGGGCCCCTTCACCAAGATCTCCGGTACGTCGGCGGCGGGCACCCCGATCAACATCTACTCCGTCTCCGGCATCAGTTCCTCCAGCGCCCAGTCGATGCTCACCACCGCCAGGTCCGCGGTGGACGCCCACGCGGGCCGCTTCGGCGCCTACCCGTACGGCGAGCTGGACGCCGTGATCGACAACAACTTCTGGTTCGGCGGAATGGAGTACCCCGGATTCGTCCTCGACCTCGTCAGCACCACGGCACTCACCCATGAGATCGGACACCAGTGGTTCTACGGGATCGTCGGCGACGACGAGTACAACAACCCGTGGCTGGACGAGGCGTTCACCGACTACGCCACCGACCTCGCGCAGGGACTGACCGGCACCAACTGCTGGAACAACGTTTCCTGGGCCTCCTCGGCGGAGAACATCACCAACTCGATGGCCTACTGGGACGCCCACTCCTCCCGCTACTCCACCGTCGTCTACGGCTACGGCAAGTGCGCCCTGCACGACCTGCGCCGCGTCCTCGGTGACACGGCAATGGCCAAACTCCTCAAGGACTACGCCACTTCGCACTGGTACGGCGTCTCGACGACGGCCGAATTCAAGGCTGCGGCGCAGGCCGCCACGACCACGGACCTGACCTCGTTCTGGACCACGCACCGCATCATCGGCTGACCGGAGGGGCGTTCGCCGCGTCAGCCGAGCCGGCCGGCGAACGCCCCGTACCCCCACGCACCGAGGAGGACGAACGTGGCCTCCTCATCCGCGGCTCGACCACGGCGCCGACGACTGACCGATCAGGCGGGCCGACGACCCCGGCGCCGCGCGGCGGGCAGCGTCCGCGGGTTCACGGGGAACAGGTGCGCCACGCCCTCCGCGCATAGGTCGAGGGCGAGTTCGCAGAACATGGCGTTGGCCCAGCCGAACGACAATCGTCGCCGGAGACCCGGCCGAAGCCGTCACACGGCACTGGCCGGCAGCGGTGACATCACGTCGATGTTCCGAGGCAGCTGGTGGAGGCCCGTCCTGGCCGGTCGGGGCTACGGACGGAGCACGATCTTGCCGTGGGTGTGCCCCCGTTCCAGCTCGCGGAACGCGTCTCGCACACGCTCCAGCGGGTAGGTGCGAGCGATCGGCACCTCCAGCTCGCCGCGCGCGGCGAGCCGGGCCAGTCTGCCGAGCACGACCGCGCAGGCCGCCGAGCCTTCTCCGTAGGTCCGCGCACCGATTCGGGCCGCGGCCTGCCAGTCACGGATCGTGTTGATCCGCTCAGGGCGCACGCCCAACTCCACGGCCAGTTCCACGTAGCCGTCGCCGAACGTGTCGATGAACGCGTCGACGTTCCCGTCGGCGGCCTGCCGGATCCGCTCGGCCGCGCCTTCCCCGTACGCGACCGGGATGACACCACGGTCCTTCAGCCAGGCGTGGTTCCGCTCGCTCGCCAGGCCGATCACGGTGGCGCCGTGTCGCCGCGCGAGTTGCACGGCAAGCGATCCGACGCCGCCTGCCGCGCCGGACACCACGACCGTGTCGGCCGGTCCGGGATCCACCGCGAACACGGTGGCGTAGGCGGTCGTGCCGGCCACGTACAACGACCCGGCCACGTCCCAGGGCAGCCCCTCGGGACGGGAGACCAGGTTGACGTCGTCGACCACGACGAACTCGGCATGGCTCGCTCTGCCATGGGTGAAGCCCAGAACCTCGTCGCCCACCGCGAAGCCGCGCACCTGCGGGCCGGCCTCCAGCACCACGCCGGCGAGATCGCTGCCCTGCCCGGAGGGGAACGTCGCCGGCCAGCGGTCGTGCCGCGCGCCCTCGCGGATCATCACTTCGCCGGGCTGGATCCCGGCCGCGCGCACCTCGACCAGCACCTGCCCGGGGCCGGGTGCGGGGCGCTCCACCTCCTCCACCCGCAGCACATCGATGTCGCCGTACTCGTGGAACCGGACTGCCTTCATGGCATGATCACCGCGTTTCGTGGTCGGCAAGCCTTGGACGGGCACGCGGCGGATGCCGCACATCGACCGGTGGGCCCGGGCCCGTCGCCCTGTCACCAGACCCGCCGAGATCGCCTACGACCTCGGCGATGCCCGGCGGACACCGACGCCGGGAAGCTGGTGCGAGTCGCCGGGTGACCGTGGGCGATCGAGGAAGGCTCCCGGCCCCGCAGTACGAACGCAGCCTGGTCCGAAGCGAGGTGCACCGCAACGCCGGCTGGACGCGGCTCGTCACCCTCGCCATGCCGACCTGCGCCTTTCACGCGGCAACGAGGCTTCGGCGGCGAAAGATCGGAATGCGGAACGGGTCCACCGCGCCCCGGGCCCGCCGGCCGCTTCGTCTCCCTCCGGGCCACGGGCTGGTCGCAGTGGCGGCACAGGCGTCAGACCGTCGCCCGACACGGCGAACACCACCGACGGCTCCACTCCTGGGCGGGGTAGTCCACCGGGACCACCCCCGACACGCCGGGCAGGGCCGACTACGTCCTGGTCGACGCCTCCGAGCAGGCCAGACGCGGACGGCTCCCGGAGTACCAGCGGCATTCGGCACCGTCCGTCGTCAGACCAGTTCGGGCCGTGGTACCGGCTGCCGGGCGAGTACGGTCCCCGGTTCCCACGACGCGGTGGTCCGTGCGTAGCTGTAGACCACCGAGGTCATGGCCAGGAGGAGCAGGGGGCCGGCCAGCCAGGAGTGGACGGCCATCTCCACAGGCAGATAGCGGTAGGACACCAGGAGCGCGACGAAGACCGCCGAACCATGGGCGACCAGTCGGGTCCCCGACCGGTCCCAGCCGTGGTCGAAGGCGCGCACAGCCCCTTCGATCGTGAGCGTGAACACCACGCCGGCGATGAGGTCGGCGCCGTAGTGGTAGCCGAAGCCAAGCGTCGCGGCAAGGGTGGCGACCAGCCAGAACGTGCCGCCGTAGCGCAGTGCGCGCGGTCCCTTACGGGAGTGGATGAAGATCGCGGTGGCCCACGCCGTGTGCAGGCTCGGCATGCAGTTGCGCGGGGTGATCTCGTCGAACGGCATGCCGTGCGGGGCGCCGACCGGCGGCAGTGCCCGCGGCCACACGTCGGCCACGGCCCAGGGCACGCTGGGCGGCATGGACTGTGCCCACAGGCTGATTCCCTCCCAGTGCTCGGCGCCGGTGCCGTAGGCGAAGACCGGGCCGACCACCGGGAAGATCATGTAGAAGGCCGGCCCGAGGAGGCCGATCAGGAGGAAGGTGCGCACCAGGTGGTGGCGCGGGAAGCGGCGATCGGCGGCCACGTTGCGCAGTTGGTACAGCGCGACGAGGACCGCGGCGACGGGGAGCTGGCCGTAGACGAAGTCGAGGACGTTGAAGCCGATCGGGCCGGAGGCGGTGACGATCCGACCCACGAGCCAGGAAGGGTTGCCCAGCGCGTGGTCGGCGGTCGCCACGTACTGGTCGAGCACCATGGGACGGGTCCTGGAGGTGATTGCCAGCCAGGCGTCGCCGGTCTTGCGGCCCACAATCAGGAGCAGGGCGAGTCCCACGCCCTTCAGCAGCAGGACGCGTTCCCGGCCGGTACGGCGGGTGACGGCAAGGACCGCACAACCCAGGATGACCCACAGCGCGCCGTTGCCGAAGGGGTGGCCGTCGATCACCCTGATGCCGGCCGCCGAGCGGACCACCCAGAAGGCGACGTCGACGCCCATGGCCGCGCCGAGCGCGACGCACCGCTGCCGCCAGGTGAAAGTCACCAACATCAGCGCCATACCGGCGTACAGCAGGCCGCCGGATTTGGGCGGAAGGAGCACCTCCCGCCCCAGGGTGGTGATCGGCCCCGGCAGACCGTAGTGGCGTACGGCGAATTCGAGCGCTGTGAGGAACCCGAGAACCGCAACCGCCACCACAGCCCATAGCGCCACTTGTGGTTCACGCCGTATATGTATCACTTCAGACCGATTCACTAGATGCTTCCTACGCCCACCCGTTCTACCCGTCCGGGTAAGAGGGAAAGAACACCCCGCAGGTTCCGGACCCGCTCCGGCCTTCGCGCCGACGCGACCGCCCTCGCTGGAACCACCAGTCCGCCCCTTCCCGAATCGGCCCCACTCCGTCCTCCCCCGGACCACCTCACCACACCGCCGGAGGAGATCGAACACTCCGGCAGCGTCCCTCTACCCCGCCGCGCTCCTCACAGCCCCGACCGCGTCACCGGGCCGACCGGCGTGAACAACCGTTCGAGCGGACGCGGAAACGCAGACTGGCCTGGCGACACAGAGCGACAGAATGCACGGGATCGCCATGAAAAACCAGGTGGCGGATCAAACCGCTTCACCCCGTCGAGTGTCCGTCCAACGGAGCGCCTGCGGGATCGTGACGTTGATCGCCAGAGTACCCACTTCCAGGTCGCCGCTCATGGTCGGATGATTTCATGCGCGTCGCCGCAGCCGGGCGACAGGGCGAGACCCCTGGATGGAAGAGCCGCAGCCGTCTCGTGACGCCGTCCGCGCCGTCGCAGGGGGTTCCCAGATCGCGAGCGATACCCCGTGTCCGATCGTCCGGATCGTCCCGTGGACGGTGGCCCTGCAGCCGGTCATCAGCAGGGAGGCAGCAGCTCCGTGTCATGCGCCCAGCCATAGGCGTCGAGGTTCACGTCGGTCACCCACACGTTCCGGTGTCCGGTGTCGTCGTCGGTGAGGAGCCAGATCGAACTCGTACGGGCATTGTTCGTGTACACGACGCTGTTCGTGTAGCAGGAGAAGGAGTGGATGCCCGCGTACAGCGTGCCGGCGCGTGACCGCGGCTCGGGGGTGTAGTACGTCCACTGATCGGTCGCCGTGGTCAGGAAGACCCTGGAGTACGCGGCCGACGCGGAGTACGTGCTGAGCGGATCTCCGGCCGGGACTCCGGCTGTGCCGCCCCCGCCGGGAAGGCGCCGGCCAGGAGCCCGGCCGTGGCCAGGAGTGCGAGCAGCCCGCTTCGGAGAGTACGCATGGGCATCGGTCTTCTCCCCTGGGTGCCTGCCACCGTGACGAGGTCCGCCCCGGCGGTCGGTCCTGGCGGGCAACGTAGGTTCCGCCGACGGGTGGCCGCCATGGTTTCGACTGGTGTCGAAAGGTGAGTGCCTGGCAGGCCTTTCCCCTCAGCCGAGCCCGCCGAAATAGCCCAAAGGGCAGCACACCGACCCGCTCCTGCCGGTCACTTCCGCTCCAACGCGGCCAGCCGCAGCTCAAGTTGGTCAACCCGGTGCCGTAGCAACGTGACCTGGGCTTCCAGGCTGACCTCCCGCTCCGCCCTGCGCTGGATGCGCGGTGACGCGGCGGCGCGCTCGATCACCGCGTCCAGCCGGACCAGGCGCTGTGGCCCGTTCGGGCCGTCCACCAGCCGGGACTGGATCTCGCCGTTGCGATACCAGGACCGCAGGGCGGAGCGGGAGACGCCGGTCTCGGCCTCGGCCTTGGCCAGCGTCACCCAGGGTGTCTCGTCCAGTCGCTCGAACAGCTCCAGCTCGTTCTGCCAACGCGCGAGCCGGTCCTCCCAGTCCGACGGTGCGTCCATCACACCCTCCCTTCGTCATAGTCACCCTGTCAAACGCAGTGTATTGACAGGGTTGGGACCATGGAAGCATGACTTTTGAACGGTTCACGGTGAAGGCCCGCAAGGCGGTCGTCGCGGCCCAGGAGCAGGCGCGACTGCTCAACCACCACCACATCGGCACGGAGCACATCCTGTTGGGGCTGCTCGACGTGCCGGACAGCACGGGGGCCAAGGCTCTCCACCAGCTCGGGTACGACAAGGAGACGGCGCAGGCCGATATCGCCGCGCTGGTCCCGCCCGGCACGGAGGAACTGAGCGGCCACATCCCGTTCGCGCCGCGCGCGAAGCAGACACTGGAACTCGCCCTGCGCGAGGCGCAGCAGCTGCACCACAACTACATCGGTACGGAACACATCCTGCTCGCCCTGGTCAGGGAAGGTGAGGGCGTCGGCGCGACGGTGCTCGCCGAGCGGATCAATCCGATCAGCAGGATCCGTGCCACGGTGCTGGCATCAGTGGAGGGATCGCAGGACGTAGCCGCCGGCCCGTGGCCGGCCGGCACACCCGCCACCGAGGACACCGTGACCGCCGCCAGCGCCCTGGCCGGTGGCGCGCCGGTCGGCAGTCATCACCTGCTGGAGGCGATGCTGCGCGCGGAGAACAGCATGGCGGCCAAGGTGCTGCGCGAACTCGGGGTCGACCCGGACGCGGTCGCCGCCAAGATCGACGAACTGGATCCGGAGACGACGACGGACGCGAACCCGGAGGAAGCCGCCGCGCGCCAGATGGAAATCAGGCTGGTCGACGATGAGGTGCACCTGATCCTTCGGGACCCGGCCACGGTCGCGATCGCCAAGAAGGTCACCGCGCTGTCCAACGGCCCGATTCGGGGCGTCGGACCGGTCGCCGGCCTGTTCGTGCCGCTGTGGCGGTCGACCAACCACCTGCTGCTGCAGATCGAGCGCATGCTCGAACCGGAACCCGCGGAAGAGGACGGATCGGCCGTCGGCAAGGCGGCCAAGGTGGTGCGTACGGTGCTCGCGCACCGGCTCCGCCGGTGAACCCGCTGATCAGCGGGCCGGAGCCGGTCGGCAGCCCGAGGCCGACCAGGTCACCTGCGCACCGTGCGCCCAGGTAGGAGCCCGAGCAGCTCAGAACACCCCCGGCTTCCCAAGCCGGGGGTGCGAGTTCGCGACCTGTTCGTGATTCCCACCGGCACCCGCGCCTTGCGCACGCAGGTCCAGAAGCGTCTGACCAAGCACGTCGCCGACCGGCTGCGGAGTCACCTGCGGCCCAAGGGCGTCGGCGTGGTCGTCGAGGCCGAGCACATGTGCTTGACCCCGCGTGGCGTCCAGGGCCGCCGGCTCCAGCACCATGACCTCCACCCTGCTCGGCCTGCTGCGCACCGACGGCCGCTCCCGCAGCGCATTGCTCGACCTGACCGGCGTAACCTCCTGACCCCGCCCACTCCGCCCCGGACAGCCGTCCGGGGCTCGACCGAAAGATCACGTCTCCCGTGGAAATCTGGATCAATCCCGCCTGTTCCAAGTGCAGTTCCGCGCTGTCCCTGCTGGACGCTGAGGGCGCCGAGTACACGGTCCGCCGCTATCTGGAGCAGCCACCGACGGAGGACGAGATCGAGCAGGTGCTGCGACGCCTCGGCCTGGAACCGTGGGACATCACCCGCACAGGAGAAGCCACCGCGACCCAACTGGACATGGACTCCTGGAAACGCGGCCCCGAGCACCGTGTCCGCTGGATCCAGGCCCTGGCAGCCCACCCGATCCTGATCCAGCGTCCGATCATCACCGCCGACGACGGATCAACCGTGATCGGCCGATCACCCGAGGCCGTGCGGTCGGTCCTCGACTGAGCGGCCCGGCTTTCGACCGGGTGACCGACGGACCGTCACGCACCGGGCGGACGCACACGTGGTGATCGATCACGCCGGCCGCCCATCCGCTGCACCGCTCCCCCATGGCGGTGCCGACTTGGAGGGCCGTGTCCGGCGGCGCGCTGTGTAGACGGTCGCCGTCATCGGCGCCGTCACGGGCCCGGTGCCGAGGCGGGCCGCCGGGCCCGGTGCCGAGGCGGGCCATCGGGCCCGGTGCCCAGGCGGGCCATCGGGCCCGGTGCCCAGGCGGGCCATCGGGCCCGGTGCCCAGGCGGGCCATCGGGCCCGGTGCCCAGGCGGGCCATCGGGCCCGGTGCCCAGGCGGGCGCCGGGCACGGTACCCAGGCGGGCGCCGGGCACGGTACCCAGGCTGGCCGCCGGGCACGGTACCCAGGCTGGCCGCCGGGCACGGTGCCCAGGCTGGCCGTCAACTTCTGTGTGACGACCGGGAGGCGGCCCCGCGCGACTGCCGCCAGCAGGCCGGGTGCCCGCGTCGTTCGTCGCGGCGAGCGACCCCCGAGACCCGGTTCGGCCATCGCCCCGGCACCCACGCCGTCCTCCCGGCCGGGGCGCAAGTGGGCTGGTGCGCGTGCGCGCATTTTGTATGCGACCGCACTACCCGCGTCTACGCTGCGGTCAGCCGTGGGGCTGTGCGCAGGACCTCGGGCGAGACAGGGACGAGGGGGAATCGCGTGAGTGGGGACGTTCGCTTCGCCGTCTTGGGCTCCTTGGAGGTCACGGTCGGCGACATCTGGCTGAAGCTGGGCGGACCCGTCCCCCAGCGCATCCTGACCACCCTGCTGCTGGAGCCGGGACGCCTGGTCCCGGTCTCCCGGCTCGTTCAGGCGGCCTGGGGCGACCACCCCCCGCGCACCGCCGAGCACCAGGTGCGCAAAGCCGTCGCCGATCTGCGCCAGCGCATTCCGGGCGGCAACTCCCTCCTCCTGACCGAGGGATCGGGCTACCGCCTCGACGTCGCCCCCGGGAACCTGGACCTCAGCGTGTTCTCACTGCGGCTGCGCCAGGCACGCGAGGCACAGGAGAGCGGCCGCGTGGACGAGGCGGCACAGCACCTGAGGGCCGCGCTCGCGCTGTGGCGGGGCCCGGTGATGTCCGGCAGCGGCGGCCCGGTGATCGCCGCCGCCTCCGCCGTGCTGGAGGAGCGCCGGCTGGCCGCCATCGAGCAGCTCGTCGAACTCAGGCTCGCCCAGGGGGAAGCGGGAGAACTCGTCGGAGACCTGCGCCAGCTGATCACCGAGCACCCGCTGTGGGAGACCCTGCGAGGCCATCTGATGGTGGCGCTGTACCGCTCGGGGCGCCAGGCCGAGGCCCTCAGGGAGTTCTGCCAGGTCCGCGACCTCCTCGCCGAGGAACTCGGCATAGATCCCAGCCCGCACCTGATGCGCCTGTACGAGGCGATCCTGCGCGACAGCCCCGAACTGGCCGCGCCCGCACCGGCCGCGGCCCCGGCGCGCGAGGAGACCGTACCCCGCGCCCAGTCGCCGGCCGGCGCGGCGCACACGGTGGCGGCGCCCTGCACGCTGCCGTACGACCTCATGGACTTCACGGGCCGCGAGCGCGAACTCGGCCACCTGCTGGAGTTGGCCGAGCCGCCCGGGGACGGGGCCGTGCGCATCGTGGCCATCGACGGCATGGGCGGCAGCGGGAAGACCTCCCTGGCCGTGCGGGCCGCACACCGCCTCACCGACCGCTACCCCGACGGGCAACTCTACGTCGACCTGCGCGGCTTCACCCCCGGCGAGCAACCCCGCCGATCGGCGACAGTCATCGGCACGTTGCTGCGCACCCTGGGCGTGCCCAGCGAGCACATTCCCGACGACGGCGACGGCCGGGTGCAGTTGTGGCGGGCCACCGTGGCCAGGCGCAGACTGCTGCTCGTCCTGGACAACGCCCTCGACGCCGCTCAGATCCGGCCGCTGATACCGGCGTCGGCCGGCTGCCTGGTGGTGACCGCGAGCCGCAACCACCTGGCCGGACTGGACGGCGCCGACCGGCTGTCCCTGTCCACGATGTCGCCGTCGGACAGCCTGGAGCTGATCAGGACGGCGCTCGGGGAGCAGCGCGCGGCGGCTGAGCCGCAGGCCGTGGCGGAGCTGAGCGCGCTGTGCGGTCGGCTGCCGCTCGCCCTGCGCGTGGCCACCGCACGGCTGCGCAGCCGGCCCCACTGGAGCGTGCGGTACCTGGTCGACCGGCTGGGTGACGAGGCCCGGCGGCTGGACGAGCTGACATCGGGCGAGCACAGCGTCGAGGCGACCCTGCAGCTGTCGTACCAGGCCCTGGACGACGAACTGCGCGACGCCCTGCGGCTGCTGGGTCTGCACCCCGGTGCCGAGACCGACGCACACTCGGCGGCGGCGCTGCTGGGGGTGGGGGTGCGGGAGGCCGAGGACGCACTGGAACACCTGCTGGACATGAACCTGGTGGAGCAGTACGAGACAGGCCGGTACGCCTTCCACGACCTGGTACGCAGCTTCACCCGCCGGCTGCTGGGACACAACCCGCAGGAGGAGCGGGCGGCCTTGGGGCGCCTGCTCGCGTACTGCCTGGCGGTGACGGAGACGGCCTGTCGCACCCTGTATCCCGGGCGAGCCCGCATCGCCGCCCGCTTCGCCGACGCGGCGCCCTTCCAGCAGCCACCCCTCACGGATGCCACCCAGGCCGAGGCACTGTTCGAAAGGGATCACGTCATGCTGCTGGCCGCCGTGGAGCGCGCGGAGCAGGAAGGCTTCGACCACCACGCCGTCCAGCTGGCCCGGAACCTGATCTTCCATCTGAACTCGCGCAGCCACCTGCACGAGTACCGGCGGGCCGCCGGCGTCGCGGTCCGCGCCGCCCGCAGACTCGCCCAGCCGCACACACTCGGTCTGAGCCTGACGAACCTGTCGGCCGTCCTGTGGAAGCTCGGCCGGTTCCGGGAAGGGGTCACGGCCGTCACCGAAGCCCTCGACATCGCACAGCGCCTCGGCGACCGCGGCGGCGAGGCCATGTGCCTGGACCAGCTGGGGCTGCTGCACAGCTGCCTGGGCGATCTCGGGGAGGCCCGTCGCTACCTGGAACAGGCCATCACCCTGCACGCGGACCTGCCCGACCACCGCCAGCGCTCCTACGCCTGGTGCAACCTGAGCACCGTACTGACCTGGCAGGGACACCCCGAGGAAGCGGCGGCGGCCGCACAACGCGCCACACTGCTCTGCCAGGATTCCGAGGCCCGGAGTGAAGAGATCATCGCCCTGACCGACCTGGCCGCGGCCCGCCTGGCCATGCAACAGCCCGCCGCGGCCCTCATCCCCCTGCAGCGGGCGCTGGAACTGGGCGACGAGTCGCGCATGCCGGAAGACCTCGCCCTGACCCTCGCCCTGGCCGCCGACGCCAGCGAACGACTCGGCGCGGTGCGGGAGGCCACCCACTACGCGGCTGAGTCCCTGCGGATCATCCACTCCAAGGGAGGCGCGACACGCAACGCCACCGTGGAGAACACCCTCGGCGCCTACCACTGCCGGCGCGGTGACTACCCCATGGCGCTGGCCCTGCACACCAGCGCGCACACCCACGCCACCGCCATCGGATACCGGATCGAGATCGCCCGCGCCCTGAACGGAATGGCCGAAGCCCTCGAAGGAACCGGTGAGTTCCGCCAATCCGGAATCCACCGGCACCAGGCATACGAACACTTCACGGCAATGGGAGTCCTCCCCAACCCGTCACTGACGCTGTGAAGGACTTTTGATCACGTCAGGGCATGGAGGTCGCGGGACCCGTCCCGTTGGCCAGGAACCGCTGGCCGGCCGGGGTGTGGGCCGGGTGCGCCGGATGCACCGGCGCGACTCCCAGAAAAACCGCGGCCCCGAACGCGGCAGTCACGGCCATCATCACGAACTTACCGAACATGTCATTCCACCTCTTCGCTCTTGCTGCCGTCCTGATCACCGTCGGCCGTCTCCCTGTGACGCCGACAGCCGAATGCTCCCTCGCCCCCATCCCGATCACATCCCGAACGGGTACCGGGAAAAGCCCCCCGCCTGTGCAGGCTGACGGTCATGGTGCGCCAACCGTCAGCCGCGGGCGGCGGCGAGGCCCGCACGCGGCGAGGACTGGCCGCCGCCCGCCGGAGTCAGCCACAGCGGCAGGCGACGCAGCCCGTTGACCACGATGGAGTCCAGATACTCGGGTTCGCCGTCGAGCCTGATGTCGCCGACCTGGGCGAGCAACTCCCGCAGCACGGCCCGGATCTCCAGCTTCGCCAGCTGGGTGCCCACGCAGTAGTGCGGGCCGGCGCCGAGGGCCAGGTGCCGGTTGGGGCTGCGGCGCACGTCGAAGACGTCCGCGTCGGTGAAGTGCGCCGGGTCACGGTTGGCGGACGTCAGCCAGCAGACCACCAGCTCGCCGCGCCGGACCAGCCGACCGCCGAGTTCCACGTCCCTGGTCGCCCGGCGCATGATGTGCGTGGCGCTCGAGGTCCACCGGAGGATCTCGTCGATCGCGGTGTTCACCACATGGTCGAAGTCCTCGCGCAGCAGCGCCAGTTGGTCGGGCCTGCGCAGCAGCGCGAGCATCCCGCCGGACATGGCGAGCCGTACGTTCTCCGTGCCGCCGACCAGCAGGTTGTCGCAGTTGAGGACGACGTCGTCGAGCGGCAGGAGTTCGCCCTGGTAGGTCAGGGTGGCCAGCACGCTGACCAGGTCCTCGCCGGGTACGGCGCGCCGGCGCTCCACGAGGTCGCCGAAGTAGTCCAGGATCTGCAGGTGCGCGATGCTGCGTTCCTCCGCCGTACCCGCGCAGAACGCCTCCGTCGACCACTCCACGACCGCAGGCCGGTCCTCGTCGGGGATGCCCAGGAACGAGCAGACGACCTCGATGGGCACCTTCGCGGCGACATCCCCGACGAAGTCGATCCGCGCGGCCTCGACGGCCGACCGGACGGCCGAGTACGCCGCCGAGTCCAGGAAATCCGCCAGCCGGCGCAGGTTCCTGGGCGCGAACCAGCCCGCGGCCGCGCCACGCAGCGCCTGGTGCCGCGGCGCGTCCGACAGTGCCAGGGTGCGGTCGCTGCCGGGGTCCTCGCCCTGGGCCAGCGGGCGCAGCAGGATTCCGGAGGACGAGCTGAAGGTCTGCGCATCACGCAGGACCTGCTTCACCTCGTCGTAGCGGGTGAGCGACCAGAAGGCCGGAAAGACGCCGGGGTCGTGCCGCACCACGGGTTCGTTCTCCCGCATCCGGCGCCACAGTGCGAACGGGTTGCCGTGCCGGTAGGTCTCGCCGTCGACGAGCCGCCCGATGTCGTCGACGGTGTGCGTGTGGTCGGTCACGATGCCCTCTCCCAGGAACTGCGGCCGGCGGCCGGGGCCGGATGCGTGTACCGCGCGAGTTCGGCGGCGATGAGTGCGGCGGGCGGATCGTCCCGCAGGTAGAAGTGCCCGCCCGGCGTCACCACCGGTACGAACGGGCCGCTCGTGTGCTGCCGCCACTGCCGGAACCGGGAGCGGATCTCCGGGATGTCGGCCTGTCCGACCACGGCCACCAGCCGTGCGCCGATCCGCTTCCCGATGTGCTCCCGGTACCCGGCGACGAGACGGAGGTCGTCCTTGATGTAGTCGAGGATCAGTTCCAGCAGTTCCTCGTCCTGCCGGATCTGCGGACTCACCGGTTCGTAGCGCTCGAGATAACGCAGTACGTCCGCGGAGTCCTCGTAGGGGACCGGTGGCCGCAGCGCGGGCGCCGCGGCGGAGGACACGACCAGCGTGGGTACGTCGGCTCCGGCGGCGCGCAGGCAGTCGGCGACCTCGAAGGCGACGTAGGCGCCCATGCTGTGCCCGAACAGCACGGAGTAGCGTTCCTGGCCCGTGAGGATCTCCTCGGCCACGGACTCGGCGAGTTCACGCAGCCCGGCCGGCGGCTCGTCCAGGACACGGTCCTCCCGGCCCGGGTACTGGACGGCGTGCACCCGGGCCGTGGGCAGCAGCGACTGCCAGGGCCTGAAGAACGACGCGCAGCCGCCGGCGTGCGGGAAGCACAGTACGGCCGGATGTGCGTCGCTTCCGCGGGCCGCGGCGCGTGCGGCAGGCACCGGGCCCAGCTTCCGGATGGCGGTGGCCGGTGCCACCGAGGGCCCCCTCACGACCGTGTCAGCAGGTCGACCTGCTGGGGGATCGTGCCGCAGCGGTAGACCTGCTTGACCCCGACGGGCCGCCCGGCGATCTTGCCGAGGGCGCGGGAGAGCTTGAGCACGGTCAGGGAGTTTCCGCCGAGGTCGAAGAAGGTGCCGCTCTCGTCCTCCCCCACCGGGACACCGAGGACCTGTTCCCAGACCTGCGCGACCTGATGGGTGAGGGCGCCGGCCGGGGCGGGCGCGCACCGAGTGTCCTCCGTGGCCGCCCGCGCCTGGTCAGCCGTCGCCGTGCCGCTCACCGTCACCGCTTCGTGCGCCGTCACTGCGTCCTGCGTCGTCTCCCCTTCCGCCGTCGTCTCCGCTTCCGCCGTCGTCTCCGCTTCCGCCCTCGTCTCCGCGTTCCCGGTGCGCGCCGACGCCAGCAGCGCGGCCCGGTCGATCTTGTCGTGCGCGGAGCGGGGCAGCACGTCGGTGAACAGGATCCGGTCGGGTACGACGGCGCCGCCGAGCGTCTCGGTCAGGAACCTGCGCACCGAAGCGGCGTCGGTCTGCGCGCCCGCCTCCCTGACGGCGAAGGCGTAGCAGGTCGACGTCCCGCTGTCGTAGGCGACGGCGGCGGACTGGATGCCGGGATGGGCGGCGAGCGCCTCCTCGATCGTCTCCAGGTACACCCGCACTCCGCGGATCTTGACCTCGTTGTCGAGCCGTCCCACGAACTCCAGTTCGCCCTGCTGCGACCAACGGCCGAGGTCGCCGGTGAGGTAGACCCGTACGGTCTGTCCGGCCTCGTCCCGCACGTCGACGAACCTGGCCTTCGTCCCCCGCTCGTCGCCGACGTACCCGCGGGTCACGCTGCGGCCGGAGACGGCGATCTGGCCGACGGCGCCCCGCGGGACCTCACGCAGGCCCTCGTCCAGGAGGTGGATGCCGGTCCCCGGGACCGGCACTCCGACGGCGGGTTCGGCGGGCTTGTCGTAGACGCGGTAGGTGGACCAGACGGTGCACTCGGTCGGCCCGTACTCGTTGCCGAGGGCGACCGCGGGCAGCAGGGCGAAATGCTGGTCGATGACGCTGCGGGCAAGGGACTCGCCGGCGCATATCACCAGCCGCAGCGAGGCCAGGTCCCGGGCCAGGCTCTCGTCCTCCCGCACGGTGTGCAGAAGCTCGGCGTAGAAGCTCGGCACGGTCAGCGTGTGGGTCACCCCGTGCCGGGCGACGAGTTCGACGAGCGCCTCCGGGACGCGACGCTCCTCCTCCCCGGCCACGACCAGTGTGCCGCCGGCCGCGAGGGTGCCCCAGACGCCGGCCACCGACGAGTCGAAGTGGAACGGCGACAGCAGCAGGAAGACGGGGCTGCCGAACCCCTCGTACACCGCGAGCCGCGCGGCGTTGGAGACGGCCAGGTTCTCCTGGGAGACGGACACGCCCTTGGGCCGGCCGCTGGTGCCCGAGGTGTAGAGCACGTACGCCTCGTCCTCCGGCACGAGCACGGGGGCCGCCACCTCATGGGATACCGGTCCCGGCGCCGCCGCATCCGCGCGGGGCCGCTTCGCCCGCCTCCCGGTCAGCGGATCGAGCACCACCGAGAGGCCGGAGGAGGACCTGACGTGCCGGGCGGTGTCCTCGGGCGCGGCCGGGTCGAGGAACACGAAGGACCGGCCGGACAGCCACACGCCCAGCGCCAGGGCGACCGTGGAAACCGTCCGGTGCGAGAGGATCCCTGTCCGGCCGGAAGCGGAGGAGTCACCGTCCGCGCTCACGGTGCGGGCCAGCGACGAAGCCGCCGCGGCCAGTTCGCCGTACGAAAGGGTGTCGTTCCCGCAGATCACGGCGGGACGGTCCGGGTGCCGTCCCGCCCGCTCCATGACCGCGTCGCAGACCCGCTGCCCGCGACGGGGCACATGAAGCTCGTCGGACGTCGTTGCGCGAAGCTGAAGTCTCGTCATGCACGCCATCCTCCGCAGCCCCTTCCGGAAATCCTCCCGGCGCGGTCCGGGAACGGATGGGGAACGCCCCGGTAACGCCCCCTCCTACGGTGTGGCCGTCGATGACCGACTGCGCCATCAGGGGAAAGGGACGCGGTGTACACCTCATTCGCCGAAAAACTCTCGGAACCGGATCTCATAGACCTGGGCAACGAGATATACGTGGTCCGCTTCGAGGTCATGAAGGTCACCTCGGTCCGGGCCGCGGTGCAGGACCTCCTGGACCGCGGAGTCATCCGCCGGGGGCAGACCCTGGTCGACAGTTCGAGCGGCATCTACGGTCACGCCCTCGCGCTGGTCTGCCGCGAACTGGGCCTGAAATGCCACATCTTCGCCTCCGTGGCCGTCGACGCGGCCATCCGGACCCAGCTGAAGTACCTCGGGGCGACCTACACCCAGGTGCCGCCCTCCGGCGACGACGGCCTCCAGCACGACCAGGAGACCCGCGTCCGGCTCGTCCACGCCTATCTGAAGGACAACCCGGACGCGTACTGGATGCAGCAGTACCACGACGACGTGCACTACATCGGCTACGAGCGCGTCGCGAACACCCTGGTGAAGGAACTGGGCTCCAGCGACCTCACCCTCGTCGGCGGGGTCGGCACGGGCGCCTCCACCAGCGCGATGGCCCGCTATCTGCGCCAGGCCGGCAGCGACGCCCGGCTGGTGGGCATCCAGCCCTTCGGCAGCCGCTCCTTCGGCTCGGAGACCATCCCACTGGACGGGTTCATCATCGCCGGCATCGGCAGCGGCATCCGGTTCGGCAACATCGACTACCGCGCCTACGACGACATCCACTGGATCGACTTCGACGTCTCCGCCGCCGGCTGCCGCCGGCTGCTGTCCACCACGGGCGTCTTCGCCGGCCTGTCCGCGGGCGCGGGCTGGCAGGTCGCCAACCACGTGCGCGCCGGTCAACCCGACGGCGGGCCCATCGTCTTCCTGGCCGCCGACCCCGGACACCGCTATGTCGACAGGGTCTTCCCGCCCGACGGCCCGATCGAGGCCGACCCCGACCACCACCCCCGGATCATCACGGACCTCGCCGACCTGACCGGCCCCTGGAGCGCCATGAACTGGGCTCGCCGGCCCTACGACGTCCAGGACGACCTGCCGGTGTACCCGCTGCCGTCCTGAGCCCTCCGTACCCGAACGCCCGGTATCCCACTGTGAGGCCCTCCCCCATGACCAACGTCGCCGTCATCAACTACAGCCCCCAGAGCGACTACGCCGCCATGCTCCCGGAACTGGCCGGTGCCCTCCATGTGTTCAGCCACCACGAGCTGGCCGGCACCGAGAGCTTCGCCCACTACGAACACGTACCCGACTGTGAGTTCGTGCCCTACGCGGAACTGCGGATCAGGCAACTCGCCCACGACAAGCAGTTCACCCACCTGATCACGGACAACGAGTACGACCTGGAGCGGGCCGCCCGCATCCGTGAGGACCTGAAGATCCCCGGCCAGTCCGTCGCCGGCGCCCTGTCCTTCCGGGACAAGGCCGTCATGAAGCAGGTCGCAGGCCGCACCGTGCCGACGGCCCGGTTCGCCCGCCTGGAGTCGATCGTCGACCTGACCGACTTCATCGCGGCCCACGCCTACCCGGTCGTGGTCAAACCGGTCAAACAGGGCGGATCCCGCGACATCTCCGTGCTGCGCGGCGAGGAGGACCTGCTGGCCTTCAGCCGCCGGCACTGGCGCGAGGACCTCATGGTCGAGGAGTTCGTCCAGGGGCAGATGTACCACGTGGACGCGGTACTGGCCCCCGGCTACCGGTTCGTGGCCGGCTCGCGCTATGTCCGCAGCTGCCTCGGCGTCTTCTCCGGACAGAACAACGGCTCGATCCAGCTGCACCCCGAGGACGCCTTCGCGCGGCGCCTGGAGGACTTCCTCGACCGCGTCCTCGAGGCGTTCGACACGCCCGACATCAGCGCCTACCACCTGGAGGTGTTCCACACCCCCGACGACGAACTCGTGCTGTGTGAGATCGCCTCACGTGTCGGCGGCGACCGCATCCCCGCCCTCACGCGCCTCACCTACGGCGTGGACCTGCACTCCAGCTGGCTGCGCCAGTCCTGCGGGCTGCCGGTCGACCCGCCGCCGGCCACGCCGCCCGCCCAGGTGCACGGCTCGCTGTCGATCCTTCCGCAGGGCCGCCCGGTGCGCGCCCCTCAGCGGCCCCCTTTCGCATGGGTGCGGCACTACGAGGTCAACGACAACCTCGCCCCCGACGCGGTGGCACAGAACAGCACCTCGTTCCTGTGCTTCGTCATCGTCGGCGGCCGTGACCTCGACGAGGTCGAACAGCGGCTGCTCACCGCGGAGAACTGGCTCATGGAGCATGTGGAGGAGGTCCCCGCGTCATGAAGACCTGGCGCCGGACCTCGTCGGACGGGCGCGCGCTGCTGCTGGCCGTGCTGCTCACCGGCCTGACGACGTTCATGTTCCTGCCGCTGCTGGCCATCCACTTCACCGCCGAGGGCCTGCCCACCGGGCGGGTGGGCTTCCTCGTGGGCCTGCTCGCCTTCTGCAGCCAGGGCTTCTCCCTGGTGTGCGGGCTGATCGTGGACCGGCTGGGCACCCGCCCGGTGCTCACCTTCGGCTTCGGCCTGCGGATCGCCGGCTATGCGCTGCTCGCGCTGGGGGACGGCGACCACCTCATCCCGCTCGTCGCCGGCATCGTGGCCATCGGCGTCGGCGGCTCCCTGCTGGGCCTGACCATCAAGACGCTGCTGGTGCGGGAGGACAGCGTGGAGCCACGCGAGATGCTCGCGCTGCGCTCCACCTTCGTCAACGTCGGGGTGGTCGCCGGACCGGCCCTCGGCGCGGCGCTCTACCCCCTCGGTTTCCCCTACATCCTCGCCGCCTGCGTGCTCTCCCACCTGCTTCTGGGCATACGGCTGACCGTCCGCCCCACGGCGCGGACCCGGCCCGGACCACAGGCCGCCGCAGCCGCCGCCGAGGACGCCCCGCCCGCCGCCGGCACACCGCAGTGGGCGCGCTGGCGCTGGATACCGCTGTGCCTGCTCGGCGTCGCCTTCTGGGCGATCTACAGCCAGCTCAACGTGCTGATGCCGATCACCGCGAAGGAACTCACCGGCAGCACCGGTGCCGGCGCGGTGGTGTTCACGCTCAACGGTGTCCTGTGCGTCCTTCTGCAGTACACGCTGCTGCACCACGTGTTCCGCAACGCCACCACCCGCACCCTGCTCGCCGTCGGCTTCCTCGCCTTCGCCTGCGCCTACGCGGTGTTCATCGCGCTGGCCGGCTGGTCCTCACTGCTGGCCTTCGTCCTTCCGGTCACCGTCGCCGAGATGCTGATCGCCCCCAGCCTCGACGAACAGGCCGTCAAGGTCACCTCCGTCCGCCGCACCGGGCTCGCCCTGGGCACGATGAGCGCCGCCGGGGCCGTGGGCAGCCTCCTCGGCTCCAGCCTGGGCGGCTACCTCATGCAGACACTGCACGGCGGCACGGGCCTGTGGCTGGTGCTCGTCGTGTTCTCCCTCGCCGCCGCAGCCACCTGTTTCCTCCTACCGAAGGTGCACACGCAGCATGCCTGACACCCAGCCCACAGCCGTCCTGCTCAACCCCCGCGACCTGGTCGTCACCGCGGCCGAGAAACTGGGACTCTCCCTGATCGTCGTCGCCGACCCCGAGGCGCCGCTCCCCGACAACGCCCCCGAACCGATCCTGCGCAGTCCCTGGATCAGCGACCTCGACCAGCTCGTCGAGCAGCTGCGCGCCCTCGACCTGCCCGCCCCCGTCAGTTGCTTCGGCTTCGGCGAACTGGGCTCCGCGGCGTCCGCGGTGATCAACGAACGCCTGGGCTGGCCGGGCAACCCGTCCGAGGCGCTGGCCGCGTTCAAGGACAAGGCCAGGCTGCGGGCCGAGGTCGGCGACCGCGCCGGAACGCCCGTCGCCCACATCACCTGCACGACCGGGGAGGAGCTGCGCGCCGCCGTCGAGCGGATCGGCTACCCCTGCGTGGTCAAGCCGGTGGACGGCACCGGCAGCTCGGGCGTGCAGTACCTCGCGGACCGGGAGGAGACCGAACGCCACCTGGCCGCCCTGTGCTTCGACACCCCGCACCTCGTCGAGGAGTTCCTCGACGGCGCCGAGTACAGCGTGGAGGCGGTCAGCACCCCCGAGGGACACCGCATCCTGGCGATCACGGAGAAGACGACCACCGGCGCGCCCCACTTCGTCGAGACGGGACACACGCTGCCGGTACACCTCGCTGCCGGCGACGAGACCGCCGTCCACGACCTGGTCACCGGGATGCTGGACGCGATCGGCTACCGCTACGGCCCCTCGCACACCGAGGTCATGCTCACCGAGCGCGGCCCCCGCCTCATCGAGTCCCACGGCCGCCCCGGCGGCGACCGCATCAGCGACCTGCTGCTGCTGGCCCTCGGCGAGGACGTGTTCGCGCAGACGATGAGCGCCGTCCTCGGCCTGCCGGCGCCCGAACCCGCCACCGGGCAGCGTGTCGCCGGCATCCGCTTCGTCACCTTCGACCGTACGGTCCCGATGCCGGGCACCAGCACCGAACTCGTCGCCTCACTGCCGGGTGTCGCCGAGACGGCCATCAGCGTCGAACCCGGCCGCCGGCCGCCGCAGGTCCGCAAGTCAGGCGACCGGCACGGCTTCGTCGTCGCCACCGGCGGCACACGCGACGAACTCGAGACCAACCTCGCCCGCGCGGTGCGCACCCTCACCGCGACGGCCTGAACACCTTCTCCCTTCCCTCAGCCCTCCCAGAGACCGATAGGTGCCCCAACGTGCCGTACAAGATCCTCGTCCTCGTCTCCGAGGCGTCCACGTTCGAGCTCGACAACCACTCGATCATCCCCAGCGCCCTGCACCGGGAGGGCCACGAGGTGCACATCGGTGACATCGACACCCTCGGTGTGCACGACTCGGTCGTCGTCTGCGACCGCATGAAGGTCAACGACGAGTTCACCTCCGGCGGCGACTTCCCGACGCTGAGCGAATCCGGTGTCTCCGCCGAGGAGTTCGACCTGGTGTGGGTCCTGGCGGGCACCCACCCGGAGGCGGGCAACGACTCCTTCCAGCTGCTGTGGCTGCTCAACCAGCGGGTGCCGTTCGTCAACGACGCCTCCGCGCTGTTCTTCCTCAACACCAAGACCAACCTGGTGGCCATAGTGCCCGGCGAGCACCTGCCGCAGTCGTACGTGACCAACGACTACGACTTCCTGAACAACCTGGTCGAGTCCGACCCCGACCGCTCCTGGGTCGTCAAGCCCACCAACGACGGCTGCGGCGCCGACGTCTTCGTCGTCAGCAGAACCGACCGCAACCGCTCGGCCCTGCTGGGCTCGGCCACCGGCAACGCGGCGTCGCGCTACGGCCGCTACGGACGCGACATCATCGGCATGGCCAAGCGGCACACGGCTGTGCAGGAGTACATCCCCAACGTCCGCGACAACGAAAAGCGCGTGATCATCGCCGGCGGGGAACCGGTCTCCGGTTTCCTGCGCTTCCACCCCGAACACGACCACCGCTCCAACGCCACCCTCGGCGCCCGGTTCGAAAAACTCGAACTGAGCGCCGAGGAGGACCAGTTCGTCCGCGCCCTGGGCAAGCGGCTGATGGACCTCGGGATCTTCTACTCCGGCATCGACATGGCCTACCCGTACGTCATCGAGGTCAACATGGTCAATCCCGGCGGCTTGAGCTACCACCAGCTCGCCACAGGCGAGGACCGCTCCTCCGAGGCCGTCAACACCGTGCTGGCGGCCCTGCGCACGGCCGGGAAGCTGTCGTGAGCGCCTGGTCCTGGCTCGACACCCGGGCCGTGGCCGCATGGGAGGACTTCGCGCGGGGACAGGAAGCCGACTGCGACCGGGAACGCTTCGACAAGGCCCTGCGGCGGCCCGACTGGCAAACCGCCTACCCGCCGCAGGTGTTCACCGCCGACGCCGCCTCCGAGACCATCACGACCGGGGTGCGCCTCGCCGAGCTGATCTCCGGCTTCCCGCACCGGGTGTTCGGCGAGGACCTCACGGCGTGGACCGCCTACCTCGACGTGCCCGCCGAGGACGCCACCCTCATGACCCAGGCGCTGCGCCGGCCCCGACTGCGGCGCGCCGCCACCGCCTTCATGCGCCCGGACCTGGTCCTCACCCACGACGGCCTGAAGCTGGTCGAGCTGAACGTCGCCGCCTCTCTGGGCGGCCTGAGCACACTCGCTCCGTACACGGCCGCCACCCGCGCGTCCGCCTACGCCGCCTTCCTCGCCCAGCGCGGAGTCGCCCTCGACGCCCCGGACACGGCGAAGATCTGGCTGGACGTCTTCACCGGCCTGACCCGGGCCCGCGGCGAAGGACCGCTGCGCGTGTTCGAGGCCACCGCCGACCCGTCGGACCTCGACGGGGGCCGCCGCTTCTTCGTCGACATGCTCCGCACCGCCGGTCACCACGTCAGCTGCGGACTCGTCACCGACCTGGACCTCACGGACACCGGCGTCACCTACGACGGCGAACGGATCGACGCCGTCTTCACCGCCTACACCTGGCACGAGACCAAGCAGTTCGTCCCGCCCGCGCTCACCCGCAGGCTCATGGAACACGACACCGCCGGCCTGGTGGACTTCATCGGCTCCCCCGCCGCCGCACTGTACGACAACAAGGGCAACCTGGCGCTGCTCCACGACCCCGACCATCACCACCTGCTGACCGCTGAGGAACACGCCCTGGTCGCCCACCACGTACCGGCCACCTTCCGGCTTCGCCCCGACTCCCTCAACCGCGCGCTCACCCACCGCGACCTGCTCGTCTGCAAGCCCGCCTCCGCCTACGGCGGCAAGAACCTCCAGTTCGGCGCCGCCATGAGCGACCAGGAGTGGGCCACCCTGATGCGGACCCGGCTGGCCGACCCCCACGAACGCTACGTCCTCCAACAACGTCAGCACCCCGTTACCGTCCACATCCCCGGAGCACACCCGGCCGAACGCGAAGTGGTCCTGGCACCGCTCATCTTCGGCGGCACCCACGCCGGAGTGTTCCTGCGGCAGGCCCCACCACGCCCGCGATCCACGATCAACGCCTCCAGTGGCGCGGAGGTGGCGGCACTACTGACCGTCCGAGACAGCCGGAACAGCTGAAGCGAAGGAAACCGAAGCATGCTGCGCATCGCCGTCCCCAACAAGGGCTCGCTGTCCCAACCGGCCATGGAGATACTCCGTGAGGCCGGCTACCGGCAGCGCGACGACAGCAAACAGCTCGCCCTCGTCGACCCCGTCAACGAGGTGGAGTTCTTCTACCTGCGTCCCCGCGACATCGCCGTGTACGTCTCCGCGGGCCGCCTCGACCTGGGCGTCTCCGGCCGGGACCTGCTGATCGACTCGGCCGCCGCCGCCGAGGAGACGCTGTCGCTCGGCTTCGCCCGCTCCACCTTCCGCTTCGCCGCCAGGCCCGGCACGGCCACATGCGTCGAGGACTTCGACGGCATGACGATCGCCACCTCCTACGAGGGCATCGTCGCCAAGCACCTGGCCCAGGCCGGAGTCTCCGCCTCCCTGGTACACCTCGACGGCGCCGTCGAGAACGCCATCCAGCTGGGCGTCGCCCAGATCGTGGCCGACGTGGTGGAGACCGGCGCCAGCCTCCGCAACGTGGGCCTGGAAGTCATCGGCGAACCCATCATGACCTCGGAAGCCGTCGTCGTCCGCCGCGCCGGCACGGACATCTCCCCACCGGCGCAGCGTTTCCTGCGCCGCCTCAAGGGCGTCCTGGTCGCCCGCTCCTACGTCATGATGGACTACCACTGCCCGGCCGAGCACCTCAACGAGGCGATAGCCCTCACCCCCGGCCTGGAATCACCCACGATCTCCCCGCTGCGCACCGGCGACCACGTCGCGGTCCGCGCCATGGTCCCCACCAGCGACGCCCAGCCCGTCATGGACGCCCTCTACACCCTGGGCGCCCGAGCGATCCTCACCACCGCCATCCACGCCTGCCGCCTGTAGCGACCAGCCCTCGGGAGGGGCAGGACAATCGGCTGCGCATCGCGTCCCGAGTGTCGGACCGGTCATCTACTGGGTGAGAGGTCGGGGCCGGCCGAAGAGAGTGACTCCTCACAGATCTTCAGCGCTCCGGCGAAGTCTCCCCGCCACATCAGGACGGCCGCGCGCACCACCTCGGCCAACGAGCGCGGCTCGCCGCTGCCCACCAGTGACGCCGCCTCCAGGGCGTCGTCGGCGTAGGCCGCCGCCTCGTCCAGGCGCCCGAGCCACAGGTAGGCGTACGCGGACGCGGCGAAGAGATCGGCGAGCACGAGGCTCTGGCCGGTGCGACGGGACACTTCCAGACCTCGGCGGAGATGGCGCAGTGCGGGGCCGTAACGTTCGCGGAGCATCTCCGTCCAGCCCGTCATGACGAGCGTGTCCGTCTGCCCGGCCAGTTCCTGGTCGTCGGTGTCGTCGAGCACTTCCACCACGGGGTCGAGGTAGTCGGCCGCCCGGGCGTCGCCGGCGAAGGTGTGCGCCAGGGCCAGGAGCGCGGCGACCGGCCCGCCGGCCGCAGATGCGGCCGAGCCGGACCCGGGGGCCGGCCGCACGGGTTACCGTCGTCGCACGGGCGCCCCGGCGCCGGACTGACCGCCGTCGACCCGATGATCACCGAGGAGAACCATGACGTTCACGCCAGTGCCCTCCGGTACCTACGGCACCCGGCAGCCCGGGGCCCTGGTCCGCTGGATGAACAAGTTCACCATGAAGCGGATCGTCCGAAAGGGCGGCGGCAGGATGATGGGCATGGACGCCCTCGTCCTGACCACCACCGGCCGCAAGAGCGGCGAGCCCCGCACCTCGCCGGTCGCCCGGTTCCCCGAGGAGGACGGCACGTGGCTGATCGTGGCGTCCGCCAACGGCGCCGCGAAACACCCCGCCTGGTACTACAACCTCGCCGCCCACCCGGACCGGGCCGTCATCGAGATGGACGGCCGCCGCACCGAAGTCACCGCCCACCAGCTCGAAGGGACCGAACGTCACGAGGCGTGGCAGCGGATCACCGCCGCCCAGCCCCGGTTCGGCCAGTACGCCACGAAAACCGACCGCGAGATCCCCGTCATCCGGCTGACGCCCCACGCCCGGTGAGCGAAACCCCAGCCCGCGATGCCGGCGCGGCCTTCACCACGTTGCCTGTCCTGTTGCGGCTTGCCGTAGGTGAATAGGCTTTGGTCATGACCGCTGAGTGGTATGTCCTCGTCGAGGAGGACACCCGTGAGACCAGACGTGCCGAGGGCGAACAACTGAGGCTGCATCGCTGGAAGTTGGCGGCCACTCAGCACATCGGCGAGGATGAGGCGCAGGCTGCCGCGGCGGCCGAGGAACTGGCTCTCCGTCACCTGCCGGCACTCCTGGCCCGTCACGCCCGGCCCGGCGACGAGCCGGCCCGGCACGCGTTCCTCGCCCCGGACGGGACGTGGCTGGTGCTCCTGAGACAACGGCACCGGGAATGCCACATACGGGTGACCACCGCCAGGCTCATGCATACCCGCGAGGAGAAGGAAGCCCCGCCGAAGAGCTTCAGGGACAAGCTACGCAGCGCCTTCGAAGGCCCACAGCCGCCCGAGCCGACCGGAAGACCGTGGCGTCCGACCGGGAACACGTGAGCAGGCTGTCACCCGTTCTCCCGCCCCACCACGAAGCCGTGCTGGTCGTCCGTCAGGATCCGCCGCATTCGCTGCTGTCACCGCCGGACCGGCACAGCGCTCCGGGGTTGATGGAGGGATGTCCGGGGCGGACTGCGGGGGCGCTTCACGGTCTGCGTCGTTGAGCCCGACGCCGGCCACGAGCACCAGGACGAGTCCGGCGAGTGCTCGGGCGCCGCTGCTGATGATCGTGCGGGCCCTGCCCAAAAGGAACGCGGTGACCAGGACGATGCCGCCGACAAGGCCCCTACCGGATGGTGGTGTCAGCTCTGGCAGGCGCAGCGCGACGCGGTCTTGGCCTCGGCCACGGTGAGGGCGGGGTCGCCGGAGGTCTCGGCCGGCGTACAGCAGGCGTCGACGCCGCAGCAGGCGTCCGCCGACTCCTCGGCTGAGCGGGCGGTTTCGGCAGCCGGGGGCTTGGTGGCGCGCACGATCGCGGAGTGCATGCCGTCTGCGACCAGGTGGGTGGGGGTGATCTCGACCTCGGTGAAGCCGGCGTCCTCCAGGCCGGCACGGTATTCGGCGAAGGACAGCGCGCCGGCGACGCAGCCGACGTAGTCGCCGCGGTCGGCCCTCTGCTGAGTGGTGAGGGCGTCGTCGGCGACGACGTCGGAGACACCGAGCCGGCCGCCGGGCCTGAGCACGCGGAAGGTCTCGGCGAAGACGGCGGGCTTGTCGACGGACAGGTTGATCACACAGTTGGAGATGACCACGTCGATCGTGTTGGCGGGCAGCGGGATGGACTCGATGGTGCCCTTGAGGAACTCGGCGTTCGACACGCCGGCCTTCGCCCCGTTGGCCAGGGCCAGGGCGAGCATCTCCTCGGTCATGTCCAGTCCGTACGCCTTGCCGGTCGGCCCCACGCGGCGGGCGGACAGCAGAACGTCGATGCCGCCTCCGGAGCCGAGGTCCAGGACGCGCTCGCCCTCGCGCAGTTCGGCGACGGCGGTGGGGTTGCCGCAGCCGAGCGACGCGGCGACGGCCTCGGCCGGGAGGGTGTCGCGCTCGTCCGCGGCGTAGAGGGTGGAGCCGAAGTTCTCGTCGACTTCGACCGGGGTGGGCCCGCAGCAGCCGGTCCCGCCTTCGATGACGCTCAGGGCTGCCGCCGCGTACCGCCGACGGACGGTTTCACGCAGGTCGATGGACTGTTCTCTCATGACTCACTCCCGGATGACGGACCACGGCACGCCCGTGAACGGCCTGTATTGACGTTCATTGATGCAAGCTTGCACCCTGGATCGAAAGGCGTCAACATAGAGGTATGTCGAAACAAGAGCTTGAGGTGCTCGGCCAGGACGCCGTCTGCTGCCCGGGCCTGTCCGCCGCACCGCTGGACGAGGACCAGGCCGCCGATCTGGCCAAGGTCTTCAAGGCACTCGGCGACCCGGTCCGGCTGCGCCTGATGTCGATGATCGCCTCGCGCGGACCGGGCGGCGAGGTCTGCGTGTGCGAGCTGACCCCGGCGTTCGACCTGTCCCAGCCGACCATCTCGCACCACCTCAAGCTGCTGCGGCAGGCCGGGCTCATCGACTGCGAGCGGCGCGGGACATGGGTCTACTACTGGGTACTGCCCGGTGTCCTGGACACGCTCGCCACGTTCCTCACCGCCACGCAGCCCGCCGGGGCCGACGCGTGAGCGCTCCGCTCGGCCGCCGTGTCGCGGCCGAGGCGATCGGGACGGGGCTGCTGGTGGCGGTGGTGGTCGGCTCCGGCATCCAGGCCACCGAGCTGTCACGCGACGTGGGCGTGCAACTGCTCGCCAACTCCCTTGCCACCGTCTTCGGCCTGGGTGTGCTGATCACCGTGTTCGGGCCCGTCTCCGGAGCGCATTTCAACCCCGCCGTCACCCTCGCCGCCTGGTTCGCCGGCCGCCGCGATCCGAGCGGCCTCAGCGCGAAGGACGTCGCCGCCTACGTGCCCGCCCAGATCGCGGGCGGTATCGGCGGCGCGGCCCTGGCCGACGCGATGTTCGCCAGGCCGCTGCTCCACTTCTCCACCCATGACCGGTCCGCCGGGCACCTGTGGCTGGGCGAGGTGGTCGCGACGGCCGGGCTGATCCTGGTGGTCTTCGGCCTCTCCAGAATCGGGCGCGCCGCGCTCGCCCCGGCCGTGGTGGCGTCCTACATCGGGGCCGCCTACTGGTTCACCTCGTCCACGTCCTTCGCGAACCCCGCGGTGACCATCGGCCGGGCCTTCACCGACACCTTCGCCGGTATCGCGCCCGCCTCCGTCCTCCCGTTCATCGCCGCCCAGCTGCTCGGCGCCGCGCTCGGGCTCGGGCTCGTGGCCGCCGTCCACGGTCGCGGTCCAGCCCCCGTCAGCCGCGCGCTCGCGGCACAGGGCGAGCCCGAACTCGCCTCCTCCTGAACCCCTCCCGCCATTCGAGAGAGACGTCCGTCATGAGCACTTCCGCCCCGCGCCCGTCGGTGCTGTTCGTCTGCGTCCACAACGCCGGCCGCTCCCAGATGGGTGCCGCCTTCCTCAGCCACCTTGCCGGTGACCGCATCGAGGTCCGTTCGGCGGGCTCCGCACCCGCCGACTCCGTCAACCCGGCGGTCGTGGAGGCGATGCGAGAGGTCGGCATCGACATCTCCGCCCAGACCCCGAAGGTCCTCACCACGCAGGCGGTGCAGTCCTCGGACATCGTGATCACCATGGGCTGCGGAGACGCCTGCCCCGTCTTCCCCGGCAAGCAGTACCTCGACTGGCGACTGGACGACCCGGCCGGGCAGGGCGTCGAGGCCGTACGCCCCATCCGCGACGCGATCGAGACCCGGGTCCGCGCGCTGATCTCGCAGGTGACACCCGACTGACAGCGGGCCCGTCTCGCTCGAGGCCAGGCCGGACAACATACACCTCAGAGATCCCGCGAGCCGCGATGAGTCCGGCGGCGTCCGACGGTCGTACTGTCGAAGCCCTGTCACCGAGGAGGACCCGGATGCGCAGCGTGACCTATTCCATGGGCGTCTCACTGGACGGCTACCTCGTCGGGCCGGACGGTCGCTTCGACTGGACGGCGCCCGACGAAGAGGTCTTCCGCTTCGTCACCGACGAGGTACGAGGTCTCGGCGTCCACCTGCTGGGACGACGGCTGTACGAGACGATGCTGTACTGGGAGACCGCCGACCAGGATCCATCCCTCGACGACTCGGTGCTCGAGTGGACCGCGATCTGGAAGGCGCTCCCGAAGGTGGTGTTCTCCACCACGCTGCCGGCGGTGCAGGGCAATGCCCGCCTGGTCTCCGGCGGACTGGTGGAGGAGATCGAGAGGTTGCGAGCCGAGGCGGGTGAGGGCAACATCGCGATCGGCGGCGCGGCTCTCGCCGCCGAGGCCGCCGCGTCGGGACTGATCGACGAGTACCGGGCCAGGGTCTATCCGGTGCTGGTCGGCGGTGGCGTTCCGTTCTTCCCCCAGCACGAGCGCCGGGTGGATCTCGAACTCGTCGAGACCCACACCTTCCGCTCGAAAGTGATCTACCTCCGCTACCGCGTGGCGCGTCACTGACGTTCGAAGCGTGGCGTCGTACGGGCAGACGCCGCAGGATCCCTGGGGGATGCCGGCAGAGCGGGGTGCGCGCGAGGGACGGCCGCCCGGTACGCAATACTCACCCTGTGAAGTCGAGCATTACGACCGGGAACGGGTCGGTCACGATACGGCGGGCCGTCGCACGTGATGCCAAGCGGCTCACGCGGCTCGTACGTGGCTCACGCGCCTACGAGGGGCAGTACGCGGCCATGGTCGAGAACTACCGGGTCGGCCCTTACTACATCGAGACGCACCGAGTTTTCGTGGCCGTCGCCGCCGACGAGGGAAACCGCGTACTCGGGTTCTACTCGCTCGTCCTCGACCCGCCGGAGCTCGACCTGCTGTTCGTCGCCGACGAAGCGCAGGGGCGTGGCATCGGACGGTTGCTCGTCGCCCACATGCAGGGCGAGGCCCAGTCCGCCGGGCTCGACCGCGTCCGGGTGGTGTCCCATCCTCCTGCCGAGGGCTTCTACCGCAGCGTGGGTGCGCTACCGACCGGGATCGTGCCCGCCAACCCGCCTGCCGTCGCGTGGGCCCGCCCAGAGCTGGAGTTCCTCCTTCCGCTGCCGTGACGACGAGCAAAGTCGGGGAAGGTCGGGGAAGGTCCGTCACGGCCCCGATCCCTCGTGGGACTCAGTACGCAATCGGCCACCGAACGGCGCGGTGGGAGCGCGGTCGGCCTCCTTCAGCGCCACCGACGGATGCGAGCGGTCACCAACTCCCCCGCTGCCGTGAACGCCCGTTGCAGGGTGCGTACGGAGATCTGGTCAAGCCGGGTTGATGGCCGTGGGCCCTGTGCCAATCACGCCCAGCCAGCGCCGGAGGCGTCCCCCGCTTGCAAAGGACACGTTGCAAAGGAATGCTTGCAACGTGTCCTTTGCAAGGCTACGCTCGGAAGCATGAACGCGCCCCAGGACCCGCAGGTCCGCAGTCTCGACGCCCGCTCTCTCCGCGGGCTCGCGCACCCACTGCGCATGCAGCTGCTGGACGCCCTGCGCTTCGGCGGTCCGGCCACTGCGTCCCAACTCGCCGAGCAGCTGGGCGAGTCGAGTGGTGCCACCAGCTACCACCTGCGACAGCTCGCCTCCTACGGCTTCATCGAGGACGCTCCCGAGCGGGGCAAGGGGCGGGAACGCTGGTGGAAGGCGGTCCACCAGGGCCTGCGCTTCGACGACGCACTGCTCACGGACGCCAACCCGGACGTTCGCGGGGCCGCCGACATGTACCTCCACGAGGTCGCGACCACCCAGACGCGGGACCTCTCGACCTGGCTCGGCAACCGCCAGGCATGGCCCGAAGAGTGGAACCGCACCTGGGACATGAGCAGCGCGACGCTACGACTGACGCCCGAACTCACCCGGGAACTCGTCGAGAAGATGCACGCCCTCGTCGACACCTATCGCGACCGGGCCACCGGCGAAGACGACGCCGACACCGCCCAGGTACGCATCCACACACGCGCTTTCCCCCTCGCCACGGAATGAGAGGCCACAGCCCGATGCGACCCGAGGCACACCTCGCCCTGCACCAACTCCGCGTCGCCGAACTCCGTACCGAAGCCGACGCGTACCGCCTCGCCGCCGCGGCCCGGTGCCCGCGGGCCCTCCGTAGGCGCCTCGGCTGGACCCTCGTGGAGCTCGGCCTACGACTGGCCGCCTCGCCCAGGACGGCGGCCGCTGTTCTTTAGCTCAGGGCCGGTGTAGAAGTAGCCGACGCCCGGACAGCGGAAGATCTCCAGGCAGACGCCCTTCTCCCGTGTCGCCCGGCGCAGCGCGGCAACGCGTTCGGGCGGCGCGAAGGCGTCCGGTTCGGCGGCGTGCAGGTGCACTCTGCAACCTGGACCAGCGGATGCGGGAAGGTCGGCAGTGGCGTGCAATCGTGCCGCACCTCGGCGCCGGACTGCCGCAGCCGGACCGCCGCATCCACCACTGTGAGCAGCGCCCTCGACACCCGCTCTACCGGATGACGCCCACGCTGTAGGGGTTGTGCGGGGTACCGCCCAGCAGATGGGCCCCCGCGGACTGGACGACCTGGTCCTGGGCGATGACGTGCTGGCACATCGTGTTGCAGTCCCGCAGCCAGCGGTCGAGCACGGACGGCCGGTAGATCGCGGCGGTCGCCACCAGGTCGAAAAGCCCGGCGACGACCGAGCGGGCGGTACGGAAAGCACCCACGCGGGCCAGCACGGTCGCCACCTGCTCGTCACGGGTGGGCACATCACCGGCCTCGAGGATCTCCCACTGCTCCCGAAGACTGCCGTAGACGGCGTACCGGGCAGCCGACAGGTCCATCTCCGCCTGAGCGATGACCGTCTGAACGCGGTAACTCTCCGCCCACGGCTGCCCGGTGGCACGGTCGATGCGGGTGGCGGCCAGCCGGCGCACATGGTCGATCGCGGCACGTGCCACACCCAACGGCACACCCGGCATGTTCCGCAGCACCGCGTCAGGAGCGGCGTTCGCACCGGTGACCCGGGGGGCGGCGAAACTGAACGTGTGGTCCTCCGGCACGTACAGGTTCTGCGCGCGGTAGTCCCGGCTGCCTGAGCCGGCCAGCCCTGTGGTGTACCACGTGTCCTGAACCTCGAAGTCCCCGGCGGGCGCCACCACGATGCGCCAGTTTCCTTGGGCTCCGGGCGGGCCGGGTTCCAGTTCACCGCCGCGTGTGACCAGAACACCGGCGACGACCCAGGCGCTGTGGGTGATGCCGCTGCCGAAATGCCACTGTCCGCTGACCCGGTATCCGCCGGGCACCCGCTCGGCGCGCCCCATCGGCATGATCGCCCCGGCCGTCACCGCGTCCGGATCGGCCAACAGCCGGCGCGCGACATCCTCGCCGAGGAAACCGGCGTAGATCGGCGTGTCCATCCCGATCATCGCGCACCACGCGGCGGAAGCATCCCCCATGGCCAGCGCCTCGATCACCTCCGTCTGCTGCACCGCGTCCAGCTCCGGTCCGCCCCACGCCCTGGGCCGCGCCATCCGGAACACACCCGTCCCGCGCAGCAGTCCGACGATGTCGGCGGGCAACTGGCGGCAGTTCTCCATGTCTTCGGCTCGCTCACGCAGACGAGGCGCGACGGCGCGAGCCCGCGCAAGGATCTCCTCCGCGGAAAGGGAGGGCTCCCGTACAGCCGGAACGGACTCCAGGACATCGATCAGACTCATGCGGCACTCCCCCAAGGTTCAGTACTTCCGGTGCGTCCGACGCGTGCGGTCCGTCAGGTGCACGCGTCACGTGCGGTTTGGTTCACAGGGTGATCGCTCAGGCGTATCGGCCCGGGGCGATCACATGGTGGGGGTCGACGGCGTCCTTCAGACGCCGGGCGAAGGCCCTCGCCCCGGTATGGGCGGCCGGCCGGCCGGCCCACTCGGTGTGCTCGACATCCAGGCGGTACGGGATGAACCCCTCGGCCGTGAAGAGTTCGTAGAGCCGGTCCAGCACCCGGTGGGCGCGCGCCGCCTCCTCGCCCTCGCGGGCGAACCTCATCGTCACCACACAGTCGACGACATCCGCGCTCAACGCGTTGAGGGTGACCCCGCAGCGGATTCCGCTCTCCCCACGCACCTGCTCGATCAGTTCGTCCACCCGTCCCAGCGCCGCGCCGGTGAACGGCACCAGCGGCAGGAAGAACAGGAACCCGCCCTCGGTGTCGAGGCGGCCCGCGGGCCGGCCCGTCTTCGCCTCGAACAGGACATCCGCCGGATCGGGGTCACCGGCATAGGCGCGCTCCACGCGGACGGCGACGTCGTGATTGTCCGCGGCCGGGTCGATGGCGTCATTGTCGGACACGGCGCTGAACAGCCCGCAGGATACGGCCTCGTCGACGATGACGCCGGTCAGTGCCTCCACGGCCTCCCGGGTCCCGTCGACACACACATGAACGAGATACTGCCCGGGCGCACCGCCGTACGACCTTGCCGCGGCCGCGTTGTAGATCTTCACCACGCCACGTGCCAGCCCCTGGCTCACCCAGCGGCGTATCGCGGCGGTAGCCGTCTCCACCCTGTCCGGGGTGAAATTCAGCCGGACCACACGCAGCGCCTCCGGCCTCGGCAACAGGCGCACCGTGGCCGCCGTGACCACACCCAGATCCGACTGGACGAACAACTGCACCAGCGACGGACCCAGCCCGTGCGCGTAGACGGGCGTCGGACGACCCGGCTCGGGCCACCAGCCCACCCGGATCAACTCACCGTCGGGCAGGATGATTTCGAGGCCGGTCAGATCCTCCACCCGCTGATGACGCAAACCCACGCCACGATCCAGGGCATTGCCGACGACGCTGGTGTGCGCGGAGGAGGCGGTCACGTTCAGCATCCGCTCGCTGCCCTCCAGAAGCCGGGCCAGGCTCGCCTGGGTCACCCCCGCTTCCACGACGGCCCAGCCCTGCGCGACATCGATGGCGCGGACCTGGTTCAGGCCGGACAGGTCGAGCACGACCGCGCCGTCCCGCGCGGGTTCACGCGACCCCAGCCCCCAGTTGCACCCCGTGCTGAACGCGTGCAACCGCGCGGGAGTGTCGGCGCCGGCGAAGAGTTCCACGACGCGTCGGGTCTCCTCCGCCGACCGCGGTCGCACCACTCCGTGCACGGCCCGCGACCGAAACAGACCGACATTCGGCCCGAGCGGGGAGACCGGCGCCCCGGACGTCTCCACCCTCGGGTACGTGACACGCTCCGCGCCCACCACCCCAGCGACCTCGCTCCACACAGCCGAAAGGTCGGCAGCGGCAGCGGTCCCATACCCCTCAGCCACCTCAGGGTCCACAGCCACCTCAAGAGCCTCAGGCGCCTCAGGAACGACAGTCATCGAAACACCCCACAATGGCTCAACCGTGACAAGACGACAGGAAGCGAGAGGCCGGCGCAGCGACCCCATCTGCCAAAGCGAACAGTCGGCCGCCTTACGGACCTGATTCCACCGGCCATCCGCGGCTGCCACGCTACGAACGCCAGGGCATCCGCGGTCTCCCGAACGCGCACACGGACTGAAAACTCCGCGCACACCTCAGTCTTCCGAAGAACCCGCCCCCGACCTCCTGCTCCGCCCCCGCATCGGGCCCGCGAGGGGTCATCCCGCAGCCCGAAGGGAACAGCGAGCACCCGCTTGCCCGGTGAAGACACCGAGTGCCCGGCGGACCACACAGCCACCACCCCTGACCCGACACCTTCTACGGCGCCGCTTCCACGGCGGCGGCTTCTACTGCGGCGGCGCGGCCGACTACCCCACTCACGCCCCACTGACCAGCTGACGCCTGCCCGATGCCGGTGGGCACGGTCAGTAGAGTGCGGCCATGTGGAACCGCAGCTTTCTCATCCTCCACGGCGTCGAGAACCACCGGCCGGCCGAGCACTGGCAGCACGACCTCGCCCAGCGGCTCAGGGAACGCCAGGAGCAGGTCTTCTACCCTCAACTGCCCGACCCCGACCGGCCGGTACTCGCCGCCTGGACCGAGGCGATCGAGGCCGAACTGGGCATGATGCGCGGGGAGCGCGTCGTCGTCTGCCACAGCCTGGGCTGCGCGGCCTGGCTTCACCTCGCGGCCGCCCGCCGTGGCATACCCGCCGCCGATCGCGTGCTCCTGGTGAGTCCGCCGGGTCCGGCGACGTTCTCCTGGGACGTGATCGCGGGGTTCGCCCCGGCGTCTCTCGATCTGACCAGCCTGAAGCTCTCTGCGGCAACGCCTCGGTTGGTGTGCTCCGACAACGACCCGTACTGCCCGGAAGGCGCCGCCGGCGTCTATGGTCAGCCACTCGGTTGCGACGTCGACCTGTTGGCGGGCGCCGGGCATGTGGCCGTCCCGGACGGCTACGGCCCCTGGCCTTCCGTACTGGACTGGTGCCTGGATCCCACCACACGCCTCACCCCGAACAACCCCGACCGGCTCGGGACGAGGTGAACCTGGTGCCAGCTCCGACCCCCCGGTGACGCCGCTAGGTCTTCGGGGCCGTCTCCGGACGTTCGCCACGGGCCAGCTCGCGGTAGAGCTTGCGGGCCTCGTCGCTGGGACGCACCCGCTGCGGGGGCCGGACCCCGGCGCGGGGTGCTGGGACACAACGGTGGCGCGCCGTCGCGGTGCCGGCCTCGCTCTTCGGTATCTCGTCACCGTGGTCGCCTCCCCGAGCGCCGGCTCCCGCGGTTCTACGGGGCCGCCCTCATCGCCGTGACGGCCGCGGCGCGCGGCCGGCCATGTCGACGGTAGCGACGGGACGGCTCACGCCCGGTCAGTGGACGCGGTGGCAGCGCCCGCAACCTCCCCAGCGGCGCCGGTGGTTGCAGCGACGGCAACCCTGCCCTCGACAGAATGCCTAGCATTGCTAGGATGTCGTCATGTCCGCCATCAGCGAGCGCCGCGAACGCGAACGCGCCCAGCGTCATCAACTGATCATCACAGCCGCGCGCGAACTCGCGGAGGCCGAGGGCTGGGAGGCGGTGACCACGCGGCGGCTGGCTGAACGGGTCGAGTACAGCCAGCCGGTGCTGTACAGCCACTTCGACGGGAAGAACGCCATCGTGAGCGCCGTCGCCATCGACGGCTTCAGCGAACTCGCCGCTCACCTGCGCCGCGCCCGGGAGGCCGCCCCCGAACCGGGACAGACCTTGCACGCGGTCTCTCGCGCCTACCTTCGCTTCGCGACGGAGCGACCCGCCCTGTATGAGGCCATGTTCGTCCTGCCCACCGACTTGAAGTTCGCGAGCACCGAGACGCCGCCCCCGCTCAGGGCCGCCTTCGACGAGTTCGTCAGCTGCTTCCGCCCGGACAACGACCGACGCGACCTGTTCGCCGAAGTCATCTGGAGCGCGTTGCACGGCCTGGCTGTCCTGTCGGCCGGCGGCCGCATCCCCCCGGCCGGCCAGGAGGAGCGGCTCGCTTTCCTCATCGCCCGGATCGGCGACACGCCCAGCGGGCCGACCACGCCATAAAGGTCGGGAGGAAGTGGCGGCGTGGCAAGTTTTGATCTTGTCACTCGTCGTCGGAGTGCTGGGACAACGCTGGTAGTTCCACAGTGATACGGATCCCGCCGACGGAGCGCGGCGTGAGGGTGAGTACTCCGTCGTGTGCGTCGGTGATGGTTTTGACGATCGCCAAACCGAGGCCGACGCCTGCGTGGTCGGTGTGTGTGCGCTCGGTGCCGCGCCGGAAGGGTTCGGTGAGTGTCGCGGCCAGCTGTGGGGTGAGCTTCTCGCCGGTGTTGTCCACGGTGAGCACCACGGACGTGGGGCGGACGCCGGTATGGACCCACACGGTGCCCTCTTCGGGCAGGTTGTGGACGATGGCGTTGTGCACGAGGTTCGTGGTCAGCTGCAGCAGGAGCGCCTGCGAGCCGAGCGTGGGTGCGATGTCGCCGCGGGTCTCGATGGTGACACCGTGCTTTTCCGCGAGAGGCAGGAGTGTTTCGGTGGCTTCTTCCGCCATGAGGGACAGGTCGACGCGTTCTCGGGTGAAGGACTTCCGCTCGGCGCGACTGACCAGGAGCAAAGCCTCCGTGAGGTCGATCGCCCGAGCGTTGACGGCGTGGAGGCGGTCGAGGACCTCGCGTGCGTCGTGGTCCGGATCGGCGCGGGCCACGTCGAGAAGCGCCTTCGAGATCGCCAGTGGGGTGCGCAACTCGTGCGAGGCGTTGGCCGCGAACCTCCGCTGTTCGGCGACGTGTGCCTCAAGCCCGGCGAGCATCGTGTCGAAGGCGTCGGCGAGTTCGCGGAACTCGTCCTCGCGGCCCGGCAGCCGGATCCGGTGGGAGAGTGATCCGTTCGTGGCCATGCGTGTGGCGTGGGTGATGCGGGTCAGCGGGGCGAGCATGCGGCCGGCCAGGATCCACCCTCCCAGGAGACCGAAGGCCAGCAGGAACACCAGTACCGCGGCCGCCCGCGGAGCGAAGACGTCCAGGAGGGCGGACCGGATGGGGAAGACACCGTGCGTGGGCCTGTCATCGGGGTTGATGAGCATCGCGCGGTCGGGCACGTAACGCAGGAGGAACCACCACACGGCGGCGAGCAGCAGGACGCCGGCGAGCATGAGGAACGCGGCGTAGCTGAGGGTGAGTCTGACGCGGACGCTCAGCCCGGGTGCCCTATCCACGCTCGTCTCCCTGGTGACCGGTCCCAGGTCGCGGGTCGACGCGGTAGCCGACGCCCGGCACCGTGGCGATGATCCCGGGTTCGCCGAGCCGCTTGCGCAGTGCCGAGACCGTGATGCGTACGGCGTTGGTGAAGGGGTCGGCGTTCTCGTCCCACGCGCGCTCCAGGAGTTCCTCGGCGCTGACCACACCGCCTTCGGCGGCGACCAGGACTTCGAGCACCGCGAACTGTTTCCTGGTCAGCGCGACGTACCGCCCGTCCCGGTAGACCTCTCTGCGGAACGGATCCAGCCGCAGACCTGCCATCTCCCGCACGGGAGGCCGGTTGTGGCCACGTCTGCGGTCGAGTGCCCTGAGCCTGAGTACGAGTTCCTGGAGTTCGAACGGCTTCGTGAGGTAGTCGTCGGCGCCGAGTTCGAACCCAGTGGCTTTGTCGTCGAGACGGTCGGCTGCGGTGACCATGAGGATCGGCATGCCGCTGCCGGAGTCGACGATGCTCGTGGCGATGTCGTCACCGGTGGGCCCGGGAATGTCACGGTCGAGGACGGCGATGTCGTAGGCGTTGGTCCTCAGCAGTTCCAGAGCGGTGTCGCCGTCACCCGCGATGTCGGCCGCGATCGCCTCCAGACGTAGGCCGTCGCGGATGGCCTCTGCCATATAGGGCTCGTCCTCTACGATCAGCACACGCATGCTCCGATCGTACGAGTCGGCGCATATCGTCGGCGTATCCAAAATCGCATACGTGCCGGCAACACCACGTCGCCTTGACTGGCGGAATGAGCCACGTCCCACCGTCAGCACGAACAAGGAGTCGCCGGATTCGCCGGCTCACCGGCGTCGGCCTGGTCATCGCCCCAGCAGCGATCAACGCCGTCCCCGGCTACCGGACGCCAAGGTCCTCGTCCTCCGCGTCCGCACCGCTGGTGAGGTTCTCCACGGCGGCATCACCCGCGTTCTCCTCGGCCGCACCACCGTCGACGGCGCCTCGCGGTGAGGGCGGCCGGTGTGCACCGGAACACCAGAAGCAGCTGCCGCGCGCAGCGGCCCGCACGTACGCCTTCGACAACGCGGCCGCCCGATGGGTGGCCACCGCCGCGACCGTTCCCCGGGGGTCAGGGGACGCGGTCGACATCGGGCACTCCGACGCGACGGCACGGCTGACCACACCGGGTGCCGTCGCGTACGGACAGCGCCAGCTCTGTGCGCACGAACCCCCGCACCACGATCCGCGCACCGGCGCGACCACTCGCCGTTGCCCGCGTACGGGTGCCAGACCCGCCCAGGACCGGAGGACGCAGCAGTGACCGGCATCGAGCGAGGACACACGACGACGCACGTGACCACGGCAGAGGCCGGGCAGGGCGGCACCGGCCGCCCAGAAACCGGCTCAAGTACCCGGCGCGCAGGCATCCACCGCATCCACCGCCTCATCCGGGCCGGCTCCCGGCCGGAACCCTGGAGGCGCGGCCCGGTGCTCGCGACGCTGGCACTGCTGCTCGGCCTGCTCATGCTGCTGCACGCGAAGATCCCGAACCGGATCGGGAACCTGGGCAGCCTGGTGGAGAGCGTCCTCCCGTGGTTCGGCCTGTTCATCCCGGTGCTGCTGGCCGGTGCGCTGTGGCGCCGCTCCGCCTCCGCGGTGGCCGCGCTGTTGTTGCCGGTCATGGTGTGGCTGAACCTCTTCGGCGGGCCGCTCAGCGACAAGTCCCACCCGGGCGGCGACCTCACCGTGGTCAGCCACAACGTCAGCGCCGACAACCCCGACCCGGCCGGCACCGCCCGCGACCTGGCCGCCTCCGGCGCCGACGTTGTGGCCCTGGAGGAGATCACCCCGCAGGCGAAGACGCTGTACGAGAAGGAGCTGGCGAGGGCCTACCCGCACCACACGGTGCGGGGCACGGTCGGACTGTGGAGCAAACTGCCGCTGTCGGACGCCCGGCCGGTCGACATCGAGACGGACTACGGGCCGCTGGCGGACACCAAGCCGGTCGAGATCAGGATGGCCGACGCGCGGGCACTGCGCGCGACGGTGGCCACGGAACAGGGTCCGCTGGCGGTCTATGTGGCACACCTCGGATCCGTACGGGTTAATCCCAGGGCGGGCTTCTGGACCGACTCACGGGACAGGAACGCCCGGGCGCTCGGCAAGGCGGTCGCCGCCGAGCGAAATGGGCGGGTGGTGCTGCTCGGCGACCTGAACGGCACCATGGACGACCGCGCGTTCGGCGACCTCACCTCGCAGATGCGCTCGGCCCAGGACTCGGCCGGAGACGGCTTCGGCTTCAGCTGGCCGGCCGAGTTCCCGGTGGTACGGATCGACCAGATCCTGGTCCGCGGCGTGAAACCGGAGAGCTCGTGGCTGCTGCCGGCCACCGGCAGCGACCACCTGCCGGTGGCGGCCCGCATCAGCTGGTGAACATCCGGGACGGCCCCGAAGCTGTCCCGGATACCCGGATACGCACCTCAGTGGCACGCTCCACGTCAGGACGGGGCGAGGACGCAGAACTCGTGGCCCTCCGGGTCGACCAGGCACGTCCACGGGACGTCGCCCTGGCCGACATCGAGGTCGGTGGCGCCGAGAGCCCGCAGCCGGGCCACCTCCGCCGCCTTGTCGTCACCGGGGTACGGCAGCAGGTCAAGATGGACGCGGTCCGGCACGGTCTTCGCGCCGGGCGTGCGGAGAAACTCAAGGTACGGGCCGACATCCTTGGCGGAGCGCAACTCCGCATGGTCGTCCGTCACCGCATGCAGGGTCCAGTCCGTCGCCTCACCCCAGAAGCGGGCCATGGCCCGCGGATCCGCGCAGTCGACCACCACCGCGGCGATCGGTCCGGTGTCCCGGTAGATCTCCCGAGGCTCCAGCACGCAGAACTCGTTGCCCTCGGGGTCTGCGAGGACCGTCCACGGCACCTGTCCCTGGCCCACGTGGACGGGCGTGGCACCGAGAGCCCGGAGCCGGTCGATCAGCTCCGCCTGGTGGGCCGCGGAGGTGGTGGCGAGATCGAGGTGCACACGGTTCTTCGTCGTCGTCTTGGGCTCCGTCACCGGAACCACGTCGATGCCGACGGCGACCGGGTCCGGCCACACGAGGCCACCGGCGGGTCCGACGTAGGTGGTCACGCCCGGGCTGTACGCGGTCCAACCGAGCGCTTCCGCCCAGAACCGGCCGACCGCGGAGGCGTCAAGTGCCTTGATGATCACGTGAACAGGTCGCAGTGCCATGCCGGCGATCCTATGCGTCCGCCTGCAGAGGCATCCGCGGGCGACCTCACCGAACGGGAATCGGTTCTCCGACCGGCGCGGCGTTCAGCTGACCGCCCAGTGCGCGCGGCCTTGCCCTCCCCGCACCCCGCGGCTGCCGGTTGCGTCGCCGAGTTCTTCCGACTCCACGGGCCCCAGCCGGGCGGCTGCAGTCACCGACGGGCAGGCGCGGGGGTCCTCGGCGGTGCCCGAATCGTGCCCTGCCCGTGCGGCGCACGCCCCGCCGCCCTTGTCCCCAGCGCACGAACCGGCCGTATCACGCGATGCCGTCGGCTGTCCCTGCTTCCGGCTTCGCCGGCTTCCGGGCCAGGAGGTACGCCTGCTGACCTTGCCGGGGCTTCTCCTGCTCGTTCGGCTCACGGATCAGCCGGGCATCCACCATCAGCCCGGTCTCGTTCAGCAGCTCGGCGATGCGGTCGGGAGACACCCAGTAGACGTCGAGGGAGAGTTCGTGCCCGTATGCGTTCTCCAGGTGCCGCAGTCTGTCACCGGCCTTGAAGGCCAGGAGCAGATGGCCGCCCGGAGCCAGCACGCGGTGGAACTCTGCGAACACGACCGGCAGCGACTCCGGAGGGGTGTGGACGATCGAGTACCAGGCGACGATGCCGCCGAGACAGCCGTCCGCCAGGTCCAGGTCCGTCATCGACCCTTCGTCGAAACGCAGGTTCGGATGCCTTCGACGGGCAACCGAGACCGTCTCCGGAGACAGGTCGACGCCGAACGCGGTGACGCCGAGGGACTGAAGATGTGCCGTCACGTGACCGGGCCCGCAGCCGAGGTCAGCGACCGGCCCGGCGTCGAGAGCGCGCGTGAGTTCGGCGAACGTGCTGATCATCCCGCGGCCGTACACGTCGTCCTCGAACATGGGGGGCACGAGCTCGGCGTAGGCGACGGCAACAGTGTCATAGGCCACCCGGGTGGCGTGCAGGTAGGACGGCTCGTTCACAGCCGAGGACACCAACACCCTTCCTGATGTCACCAGTTGTCGAAGTCCACCCGCGCGCCGCGCCGGTATGCCTCGCTCGCTGCCTGGCCAGGCTGCCGGACGAACCCTCGGGCCAGGCCACGGCTCAGTGCCGTCTGGGGCCCGGCCCCCACGGCTCAGGGCCGTCTGGGCCCCGGCCCTCACGACTCAGTGCCGTCTTCGATCAGACGGCTGTGGAGCTCCTTCGTCATGGCGTGGATAGCGCGTGTCAGCTCGGTGTTGGTCTTGAGCTCCAGTTCCTGCTCGATGAAGTCGTGATCGGCCTTCATCTGCTGGAAGGCTGCCTGCCGATTCTGGCCGATCATGACGAACGTGGAAAGGAAGATCGCTTCCAGCGACACCACCAGCGTCAACGTGGGCCAGGGGCTCGACTCGAGGAACAGCATCCACAGCGCAAAGATGACCGCGTGCAGGTAGACGAAGGGCATCGAACCGGCGAAGCGAGTGATGGCGTCGGCAGCGCGCAGCTGCGCGTCCTCCGCACGGCGCTTGCGATGCGCGACCACCGCTGGATGGTGCCGGTTCATGCCGTTCCGCTGCTCGCTCACGCGCGTCTCCCACCATCAAAGCGGCCCAGGTCCACCCTGCGGCCTGTCCGACACCGAAGTCACCCGATGTGCATCCTCGCAGCACAACGGCGGCCGTATGACCAGCCGCCAGGGAGTAGCACCCATACGCTCCGAGCGTCGGGAGACCACCTCCCGCCTGCCGGCTTGTTCCAGGGCCCCTTCGGGACTCGGTCACTTGCCGTGACGACATGAGAGTTGGTCGTCCGACTTCCAGAGCGGTGGCCGCGCCGTGCTCTACCGCGCGTGTCTTGGGGCCGCTCGCACGCCAGAGCAACTTCTCGGAGTCGCTGTCGTGGACCTCGACCATTCCGGCCTTGTCCGCGGGACACCTCGGGAATCGCACCGAGATGCGGGTGTCGTCGATCCGCATGCCGACCAGGATCGTTGTCGCCGGATCGGACAGGTAAACTCCCGTGCGGTATCGCAGCCTTGGCGGAGCCGTTTCGACCGTGCGGGAAAGAAGGGGCGCCGGATGCAGCAGCCAGAGGACAGGCTCCTGGCGGAAGCCCTTGGTCGCATCAACCCGGGCGGGAAGTTCGCCGCCCGGTTCCTCAGGAATGACGTCGGCGAGTTCGACCGCGAGCTGCCTCTGGGTTTCGATCTTGCCCTTGAGCATGTCCACACCCTGGTCGCTCAGCTCTCCGGTGACGCGGACCCCGAGGTGCTGGAAGCGGGACCCGACCGAGTGACGCTCCGCGTGATGACCGGTGGCGGGGCGCTCGGCATGAACCCGGTGGTGGTCACCGTCGATGCGACTCGCAGCGGTGAGCGGACCACCACCCTGCATGTGCGGGCCGTCGCGAAAGAGGGTCTGATCAAGCAGCGTGCAGGCCAGAAGGTGGCCGAGGGCATCGCGGCGGTGCTGGACGGAGCCGGCCCGAGTCGGTGAGCACCCCGATCCGGAGGCTGCTCGCAGGACAGCACCTCTGTCGATCGCTACCTCGGCGTGGCGCCTACCTACGCCCCACCTCCCATGATGCGGTCGGGTGCGGTTCGCGCGGCCACACGTTCACGCTCCGGAAAGCCGGTGTTCGGACTCGTACGGTCAGGTCCGCGTCGGGCGGCGCACCCATTGCCGGGGCTTTCCCCTACGGCGAGTTCCTGCGGGGCCGCCGGGCTGTCGGCGATATCTCCGCCCACGCAACTTTCGTTCCAACTCATCGTGCAGGCAGTCAGGTTGAAGAAGGCTCGCCGGTGATCACGAACAACGCTGTCTGCTAGATTCGCGAAGAACTCGGCCCTGGGCCGAGTACGGGCGGACGTCGGCCGCACTTGGGCGCCGACAGGCGGCAAGGGCATCGTGCGTGATGGCTCCGCACGCCTCAGGAACGGCTTCTGCCGTCTCAGTCGGCACTGTTGGAGGGCTATCGTGCACCTCCAGTTGGGATTCGGGGACCTTTGATGACGACAGCGACAGGAACACGCGGACGGGACGGCTCTCGGCGCCGGCCGCTGGTTCTGGCGGCGGCGGTACTCGCGGTGGCCGGGACCATCGCCCTCCCGGTGACAGCACAGGCCAGGGGGGAGAACGCCCCGGACGGAGTGGTGCGGCAGGGGGATTTCGCGGCTGCGGCGGCGGAATTCGACGTGCCGGAACGGGTTTTGCTGGCAGTGGCCTATCAGGAGTCGGCGTGGGACGCGCACGCCGGTGAACACAGTGCTGGTGGCGGCTACGGTCCGATGCATCTGACCGACGTGACGGCAACCATGCTGGCCGGCGGGGACGCTGGTGCGGCGGGCCGGGCTGACCTGGCGAAGATGGCCGCGGATCCGGCGTTTCACACCCTGCAGGCGGCGGCACGGCTGACCGGGCTTCCGCAACAGCGGTTGCGGACCGACGCGGCAGCGAACATCCGCGGCGGAGCGGCACTGCTGGCGTCGTACCAGAAGACCGGCGGCGGCAAGACCTCCGCCGATCCGGGGCATTGGTACGCGGCCGTGGCCCGTTACAGCCAGTCGACCCAACTGCGGGGCGCGCAGGCGTTCGCCGACCGCGTCTTCGCCACCATGAAGAAGGGCGCCGGGCGCACCACGACGGACGGGCACCGCGTCGCACTGACGGCCGACCCCCAGGTCAGCCCGGCCACCAAGCAGCTGGCCCGGCTGCACCTGAACGCGGCGGCGACGGCGAACACCGAGTGCCCCGCGACGGTGGACTGCACCTTCGTGCCCGCCGCAGCGTCCAACGGCCAGGTCTCCAACCGGCCGGCCAACGGGATCAGGATCGACTCGATCGTCATCCACGACACCGAGTCCTCCTACGCGTCGGCCATCGCCACCTTCCAGAACCCCGGCGGGAGTGCCGCGCACTACGTGATGCGGTCCTCGGACGGCGCGGTGACGCAGATGGTGCCCACAAAGGACCTCGCCTTCCACGCGGGCAACTACTCCACGAACATGCACTCCGTGGGCATCGAGCACGAGGGATACGCCACGCACGGCGCGACCTGGTACACCGAGGCGCAGTACGAGGCGACCGCCGACCTGGTGAAGTACCTCTCGGAGCGGTTCGGCATCCCGCTTGACCGGCAGCACGTCATCGGCCACGACAATGTTGTCGGCCCCACCTCGAAAACCGTGTCCGGCATGCACTGGGATCCGGGCCCGTCCTGGGACTGGGAGCACTTCATGGCCCTGCTCGGCGCCCCGATCACCGGCAGGCACGGAGTCGGCGCCCTGGGCTCGGTGGTGACCATCGCCCCCGGCTTCGCGACTAACCAGCAGAGCGTCCAGATCTGCCCCGCCGACGATCCGACCGGCGCCACCACCACGTGCACGCAGGTGCAGCAGCCGTCCAACTTCGTCTATCTGCGCACCGCTCCGAGCGATGACGCACCGCTGTTCGGCGACCAGGCGATCCACCCGGGCGCCGCCGGCACCGACCGGATCAACGACTGGGGCAGCACCGCCCAGGCCGGACAGCAGTTCGTCGTCGCTGACAGGAGCGGCGACTGGACGGCGATCTGGTACAGCGGCAGCAAGGTCTGGTTCCACAACCCGTGCGGCGTCAACACCGTTCCCGCCGCCGACGTGACCGTCGTCAGGAGCGGTCAGGCCCCCGCCGACCCGCCCGTCAAGGTCTACGGCTCCAGCTACCCCGACGCCGCCGAGTACCCGGCGGGGCTGTCACCCTCCACGCAGGCCCCGTTGAGCATGTACACCATCCCGTCCGGCCAGGCCTACGTCGCCACCGCGCCTGCCGCTCCCACCGACGACTACTTCAAGTCCAGCGGCACCGTCGTCATCGGCGGCAAGTCCATGTTCACCATCCAGTACAACCACCGCACCGCCCTGGTCTACGACGGCGACGTCACCGCCACCCCCTCCCCCGGCACAACTCGCGACTGATCCCGCATCCCGCGCGGCGGCGCCTGAAGCCGTCCTGAAGCTCATCTGGCTGGGCATCGGGGAGCCATCAGCGAATCGAAAAGGGGCTCGGGGGGGGGGGGGGGGGGGGGGGGGGGGAGGGGGGGGGGGGGGGGGGGGTGGGGTGGGGGGGGGGGGGGGAGGGGGGCGGGGCGGCGAGGCGGATGCCCGACGGCTCTGAG
>NZ_JBWKDW010000019.1:24004-50461 GCF_056435735.1 Streptomyces sp. NPDC043878 | reverse complement strand
TATCCCCCCCCCCCCCCCCCCCCCCCCCCCCCCTCCCCCCCCCACCCCCCCCCCCCCCACCCCCCCCCCCCCCCCCCCCCCCCCCCCCCCCCCCCCCGAGCCCCTTTTGGCCGAATGTCCGGACTGCGGCCGCTTCTCGGACCGAGTCCAGGTCCGTCCCGGGCTCAGTCGGCGTACACCTTGCCCTGCTTCACGACGTAGTGAGCCGGCAGGGAACAGCCGATGGAGGGGGTGACCAGCAGACTCACCGTCAGCGGGGCAGGCTCGGTGCTCGCGGCCGACAGCTGGCAGACGGCCCCGCTGCCCGTGAGCGGGTACCAGAACCAGCCGTCCGCCTCGCCCACGGTCACGCGGTCCGATTCGTGCCAGGCCCCGTGGTCACGCGTGTACACCTGGAGGCGCACGGACGCCGCGTACTCGTCGTGCGTCGAGCGCAGCGCCGTCAGCGAGATCTTGTAGTCGGTTCCGAGGACGGAGGAGGCGATTTCCTGCGTCTGCCTCGCGGTGGTGTCCGCCGTCGAGGTACCGGTGCCGGCAGCGCCGAGCACGGCGGCCATCAGCAAGGTGAGCGTCGCGGCCAGGCCGCGGCGGATACGCATACGGTCCTTGTTCATGTGTTCCCCCGTGGGAAATTCGGGCCGGAAGGCCGGTTCGTTGCCGTTCGATGGTGAAAGATGCGTCGTGCGGACGCCGATCAGGTGATGATCGCCCTCCGCGGATTCGTCTTTCGAAAGGGATGCTCGCCGCGCCGTCCGCTGACGTCCATCGTTTCGAAGAGGGTCGAAATGTTCTGTCGGCACGGCCCGTTCGGTTCCCGGCCCAGCTCGGGACCGGAGATGCTCTGCCGTTCGAACGCGACCGACGTGTCCAGTCGCTGTCCGTCCCACACAACGACGCGGCCGACACCGCGACGTTCCGGGGCGCTCACCACCCCCCGTACGAGGTGACCTCCCCACCCGATGGCGAACGCACTGATGCGGCTCAGCAGTTCGCGCGCCGACTGGGCCTGCAGACCGGACAGGCCCGCCTCGTCCCACATCATCGATTGATCCCTCACAGTCGCTTCAACGTGCCCGCGGGCCTCGTCGACACCCTGCCGGGAAGGCAAGATCACGCCGAACACGTCGCGCGTCGAGGCAGCACCGCCCTCCAGCGGGGGAAGCCCCTGGTCTCCTCCCCCGCCGTGGGCGTGGATCAGCAGCGCTTGCTGGAGTAACCCCCCACCGGCGCGGGGTCACCGGCGGCTCGGACGGTGCCCGAGCCGGCCGTGCACTCGTTGACGGTGCGGGTGCCGTTGGACCAGAACTCCTGGGCGGTGGTGTTGGTCCAGGAACGCTTGCCCAGGACCTCGTCCTGCGAGTAGCTGTAGACGGCCGAGGTCACGTCGTAGTCCCCGACGGCGTCGCGGAAGCTGTCCCAGACCCAGACGTAGCCGTAGTTCTGGCCGCAGGACGGCGAGTAGAACTGCTTGACGGAAGCCACGGTCTTGCCGCCACGGGTGACGTACCCGGTGGAACCGATCTGGTAGGCGTCCGCGCACACCCCGGCGGCTCGAGCCCGCAGGCTCGCCGGGTTGCCGGCGGCAGACGGCGTGGTGGAAGCGGCCGCCACGGTGGTGCGCGCGGTCGGTGCGGGCGCCGGGCCGGTCCCGGCGGTGGCGATTCCGGCCGGGATGAGAGCGAAGGCGCAGGCCAGTGCCGCGGTGGCGATCTTGAGATGACGCATGTGGTGTTTCCCCCTGCTCGTCGTGGTTGAGCCACGTGTCATGACCGGTGTCACGACACGTGCTGAGACGTGCTCCGAAGTGGGGGTCGGCCAAGAAAGGCATGGCGTGGTCAGCGCGGGTCCCCGTAACACGAAGCGGCCACTTCCGGATTGCCCGGAACACTTCGGACACGAGGTGAGACCCGGCGGACGCCCAAAGGGTTGTACGGCAATGTTCTGGATCTTGGTGAGTGCCTGAGTGTGCTTCAGCCGGAGGGGCCGGCTGCGGGACCAGGTGAAAAACGGGGCGCCGTGAACGCCGCGGCCCGCTAACCTCGGCGCTATGAACGTCACAGGCCGACGCATCACCGCGACCGCGCGAGCGACCAGCTCGCCGGTTGCCGCCGCCTGACGTAGTTCTTCCTACCTCTACCGGCCACCGGAAACGGTCTGCCGGTGGTTCCAGGGCGTGCGCGCCCAGGTTCCGATGATCGCGCGGACGCGTTGTCCGGTGCCTCCCCCGCCGCGCTCGCGAAGGAGCCACCCCATGAACACAGAACTTGTCGCCCGCACGTTCGTCGAGTACTACGAGGAACGCGGCCACCGCCGGATCAGCGGCTCGACGCTTCTGCCGCCTCCAGGAGACCCCGTGCTGTTCACGACCTCGGGCATGCACCCGCTCACCCCCTACCTGGAAGGGCGCCCGCACGCCCTGGGCAGGAGGCTGGTCAACGTGCAGCGCTGTCTGCGCACCACGGACCTGGAGGAGGTCGGGGATACCACCCATCTGACCGTCTTCGAGATGCTCGGCACCTGGTCGCTCGGCGACTACGAGGGCCCGCTGAGCCTCGAATGGGGCTACGACCTGCTCACCGAGGGGTTCGGGGTCGATCCGGGCCTGCTGCACGTCACGGTCTTCGGGGGCGACGACCAGACCGGTCCCGACACCGCCTCCCTTGACCTGTGGCAGCGGCGCGGCGTGCCGGTGGAGCTCACCGTCGAGGACAACTGGTGGTCCAACGGACCGACCGGCCCCTGCGGCCCCGACTCGGAGATCTTCCTGTGGACCGGCGACACCCCGCCGGAGTCGACCCCGACAGGTGACGAACGCTGGGTGGAGGTGTGGAACCACGTGATGATGCGCTACCGGCGGCTCGACGACGGATCCCTCGTGCCACTCCCCCAGCGCAACATCGACACCGGACTCGGTCTGGAACGCCTGGCCTCACTGCTGCAGGGCCGGACGTCGGTGTTCGACTGCGATGTCTTCGCCCCCTGGCACAGCCTCGTGCCGGCCCTGTGGCAGCAGGACGAACTGTCGCGGCGACTGGTCTGTGACCACCTGCGCTCGGCCATGGTGGTGATCGGCGACGGAGTGCGCCCGGCCAACACCGGCCGCGGCTACGTGCTGCGCCGCCTGGTGCGACGGGTGCTCACCGTACTGCGGCGGGACGAACCCGGGCGCAGTCTCGGGGACCTGCCGCCCGAACTCGTCCAGCACACTCTGGACCACTTCCGCCAGGACGTGGATCCCCACGTCGTACGCCGGATCCTGTTGCAGGAGGAGCACCGCTTCGACCGGCTCCTGGAACGTGGCCGGCACGTGCTGGCCCGACCCCGGTTCCGAGGCCCCCTGAGCGACGATGACTTCCACTACCTCCACGACACCCACGGACTGCCGCGCGAGCTCGTCCTGAACCTGCGGTCGCGGTGAGGCGCGAGTCGACGCACGCCTCGGAAAGAAGTCGCGGGCCGCTGTCGATACGGCCGCCTCCCGTTCGACGTCATCATGTGCGGCGACTCGCCACACGATGACGACACTGGACCGGACTGACCTGGAGCTGACGAGGAAACCCATGGATCAACTACTGAAAGTCATGAACTTCTGCGTCTCGAGTGACGGGATCGGTGCCGGCGAGCACCAGAGTCTCGAGCAGCCGTTCGGCTTCGACCATCCCGAGAGACTGTTCACCTGGGCCGGAGCCACGGCGAGCTGGCCCATGCGTACGGACGCCGGGGGAAGCCGGGGCCTCGACGACTACTTCACCCGGGACTACGCACGCGACATCGGCGCCGAGATCATGGGCCGCAACAAGTTCGGACCCCAGCGCGGGCCCTGGCACGACCATGAGTGGCGCGGCTGGTGGGGGCAGGAGCCCCCGTTCCACACGCCCGTGTTCGTCATGACGCACCACACGCGCCCGTCGTTCACGCTCTCCGACACCACGTTCCACTTCGTCGACGGCGACCCTGCCACGGTCCTCGAACAGGCGCGGGAAGCGGCGCAGGGCAAGGACGTCCGACTCGGCGGCGGAGTCACCACCATCCGGCAGTTCCTCGATGCCGACCTCGTCGACACCCTGCATGTGGCGGTCTCACCGCTGAAGCTCGGGGCCGGGCTACGGCTCTGGGAGTCCCCCGACGAGCTGCTCGACCGGTTTCACCTGGAGGTGGTGCCCAGCCCGAGCGGCGTGACGCACCACCTGTTCTGGCGCAGGTGACGCGAGGACCCACTCACGGTCAGGCTTCGACGGTGAGAGGGGGGTCCGCCCCAGCGGACGCCCCTCTCACCGCGGACGCGCCCCCCAGTCCCACAGTCCCCAGTCCTCGATCCTCAGTCACCACTCCTCAGTCCTCAGTCCTCAGTCCGCGGCGACACGGATGATCGTCCTGCCGGGGATCCGCCGCTCAGGGGTGAGCGCGGCGGCTGCCTCGGCCAGTGGCCGCACCGCGCCGACCCGTACATCGAGCCGTCCGTCGCACAGCCGCCGCGCGAGGTCCGCGAGGCGCACACGGTCGGGCTCCACGACGAAGAAGAGCGCCCGCCCGTCCCTGGGCCGGACGGTAGGGGGATGGGCGATCGTCACGAGGGTGCCGCCGACGCGTACGAGCGCGGCCGAGCGGTCGAGGATGTCACCGCCGATCACGTCGAACACCACGTCGACCTCGCCGGCGTCTTCCAGCGCGTCGGCCTCCAGGTCCAGGAACGCGTACGCGCCCAAGCTGAGGGCGGCTTCTCGGTCGGCGGCGCGGCCGCTGCCGATCACGTACGCTCCCGCTCCGCGCGCGAGCTGTACGGCGATCGATCCGACGCCACCGGCGGCGCCGTGGATCAGGACACTCTGGCCGGTCCTGATGCGTGCGTGGTCGAACAGGCCCTGCCAGGCGGTCAGTCCGGAGATGACCAGCGCGGCCGCTCTCGTGTGGTCGACGTCCGCGGGAAGGGGGGCGAGGTTGCGGGCTTCCACGGCGACGTACTCGGCCAGCGAGCCGTTGCGGGTCCAGTCGGCCAGTCCGAAGACGCGCTGGCCGACGGTGAGCCCGGTGGTTCCGTATCCGAGCTCCGTCACGACGCCCGACACCTCGTGCCCCGGCACGCTCGGAGTGCGGTCGCGGCCGGCGCGGTCGGTCCATGTCGCGGGCCAGTCGAGCTCGCCGCGGGTGAATCCCGCGGCGTGAACGCGCACGATCACGTCGTTCTCGGCGGCATGCGGATGGGGCAGGTCGGTCAGGGTCAGGCCGCTGAGGGACGCGTCGCGGTCTCGGACGGTGATGGCTTTCACTGCTGTTCTTCTTCCGGGTCAGGGAGCGTAGGGATCGAGTACTCAGTGGATCCGAGAGCCATCGGTGTCACGGCCCGGCTCTCAGCCCTTTCGACATCACGTCGGCCAGGGCGCACCAATGATGCGTTCGACCATGGACGTGCGGCGGTAATCGGGAACGAAGTGCTCCAGCACGTCCGCGTTGATGGTCCCGTAGGTGGTGTCCGGTCGATCGATGAGTCCGTCGAGGAATTCCCGCAGGAATTCCTTTTTGAAATCTCCGCGCGGGTGGGCGGCGATGATGTCGTCGACCTGGCCGGCGTCCAGCCGTTCCAGCCCCGAGCCGATCGCGTCGGTCAGAACACCGTGGTGCAGGGTGGATGCCTCCGGACCCATCCGGCCGGGAATCCCGGGCGTGGTGTGCAGGGCGATCGCCGTCCAGACCGTTTCGGCGGCACTCTTGGAGAATCCGCGGTCGTGCAGGAACCTGCGCGCGTGGTCGGCGCCGTCGAGCTCGAAGCGCTGGTGCGTACCGGAGAACGGGGTCGAAAGGCCCGCGTCGTGGAACAGTGCGGAGATGTAGAGCAGTTCCGGATCGGGCTGGAGTCCGAGTTCCCGCGCGTGCAGCGACCCGAAGAGGAATACCCGGCGAGAATGATGGAAGATGAGGGGACTGTTCGTTAGTCGAATGAATTCCGCGGCCTCCGCCGCTGCCGCGGTCCGGGGAATTTCCACCCCTGCGATGATGTCGTTCATGATGTCCGTGCTTTCCGGTGCGAGGCGCTACGACGAGACGGTGTCCCTGTACTCCAGGGTGCGACGGCGGGGCGTTCGGCGCCGCCTCGGTCCGGCCACGGACCACTCGAATGCGGACACCTGTGGAACCTTGAGGAGCGAAGTGTGAGCCCTGACGTGCACCGGGTCGCGATCCTCGTCTACGACGGGGTCAAGCTGCTGGACGTCGCCGGTCCCGCCGACGTGTTCGGGGAAGCGAATCGACTCGGTGCCGACTACCGGATCGCCCTTGTGTCGGCAACCGGCGCCGACGTCGCCTCCTCGATCGGTATACGGGTCACCGTCGATGGCGGCCCCGCCTTCGAGCCGGCCCCGGACACGTTCGTCATGCCGGGTGGAGACGTCTATCCCCGCACCGCCGTCACGAGCGACCTGGTCGAGGCGACGAAGGATCTGGCGGCCCGTTCCGGTCGCGTCACCTCCGTCTGCTCGGGAGCCTTCGTCCTCGGCGCCGCCGGCCTGCTCGACGGCAAGCGTGCGACCACCCACTGGAAGATCGCACCGGAACTCGCCGCCCGGCACCCGAAGACCCGCGTCGAACCCGACGCCATCTACGTTCGCGACGGCACCACCTACACCTCGGCCGGCGTCACGGCCGGTATCGACCTTGCGCTGGCTCTCGTCGAGGAGGATCACGGCCCCGAAATGAGCCGGGAGGTCGCCCGCGCCCTCGTCGTCTACCTGCAGCGCGCCGGCGGCCAGTCGCAGTTCTCCGCTCCGCTGCAGGGCCCGCCGCCCCGGTCCCCCGCCCTGCGCAGAGTCGTCGACCTGGTGATGGCCGACCCCGCGGGCAGCCACTCCCCCAGTGACCTCGCCGCGCGTCTGAACCTCAGCCCCCGCCACCTCACGCGGCTCTTCCGGGACGAGTTGTCCACGACACCGGCCCGGTACGTCGAGTCGATCCGGTTCGACATGGCGAAGGCTCTGCTCGACCAGGGGCACACGGCGACACAGGCGGCGTCCATGGCCGGCTTCCCCAGTTACGAGAGTCTCCGGCGGGTCTTCGCGCGGGAACTGTCGATCAGCCCCGCCGCCTACCGGCATCGCTTCGGTACGGCCCGCCGCAGGCAGACGGGGTAGGCGCGGGCGGGCGGCGAGGTGAGGTGGCGGGTGGCGGAAGGCCCAGATCACAGGCATCGCGAGGGTCGTCCCGCTGACGGACCGCCGAGGGGCGGCGGGGACGCGCACCGGGTCTCGGTTGAGGGGGAGGCGCCGCGGCGGGACCCTGGAGGAGACCCGGTCGTCCGCAGGGTCCCCGGCCACACCGTCCGGCTCCGGTCGGGCGGGAACGCCGGGCGGGAACGAGGAAATGAGGCCCATGAACAGTCGAGGCGGTGAAGGCACCGCCGAGGGACACGTACCGGAGGACTTCGCCGTCGTCGTCGACGCCGGTGGGACGATCATGGCGTGGAGCGCCGGAGCCCAGCACCTGCTCGGATATGACGCCGGGGACATCGTGGGCGGCCGGGCCGCCGATCTGCTCGCCGCGGGCCTGCCGGAGTCCGCTCGGCGACACCTCGCCGAGCGCCGACGGGTGGCCTGTGAGGTGGCGCTACGGCACAGGGACGGCGACCGTGTCGTGGTGCGGCTGCAGACGACGCCGTTGGCCGACGCGGGCCCCGATCCGCTCTGGCTCGTGACCGCCGCCCCGACGGCGAAGGTGGCTGAGCGGCCCGACCTGGAAGTGGAGGTCCTGTGGGATCTCACCCTCGCGCAGCTCCCCGTGCCGGTGGCGATCTACGACCGTGAGGCGAGGCTGGTGGCCGCCAACGCGGTCATGGCCCAGGTGATGGGAATGACCGTGGAGGAGATGCGGGGACTGACCCTGCGGGAGATCCAGCCCACCGCGCCCTTCGACGAGTACGACCGTCTCCAGCGCCAGGTGCTGCGCACGGGAAGAACGGTGTTCCACGAGGCGCACGGCAGGGCTCCCGGTGAAAGCCGGGACCATGCCTGGTCGATGTTCTTCTCACCGCTGCTGGATGGGAGCGGCGCGGTGCAGGGACTGTCCGCGGCCGTCTTCGACACCACGGAGCAGTACTGGGCGCGCCGTCACCTGGCGGTCCTCAACGAGGCCAGCCTCCGCATCGGCAGCACCCTGGACGTCACCCGAACCGCCGAGGAACTGGCCGAGGCCGCTGTGGCCGGGTTCGCGGACTTCGTCACCGTGGACCTCCTCCAGTCCGTGGCGCTGGGCGACGAACCGGGGCCGGTACCGCCCGGCCGGCCGGTCACCGTGCGCCGTACCGCGCAGCGTTCGGTGCTGGAGGGCTGCCCGGAGTCGGTGGTCGCCCCGGGCGGCACGACCGTGTACCCGGTGGGGACACCGCCGGCCCAGACGCTGATCGCCGGCCGAGGCTCCCGGCACACGGCGGGCGAATTCGGCATTCAAGAGTGGGTCAGGTCCTCCCGGGCCCGAGCCGCGTCCGTCTCCAAGTACATGATCCACTCGGTGATGCTGGTGCCGCTGCGCGCCCGCGGAGTGACCCTGGGACTGGTGCACTTCCTGCGGCACCGCACGCCGGACACCTTCAGCGAGGACGACCTGCGGCTCGCGGAGGAGATCGTCGCCCGAGCGGCGGTGAGTGTGGACAACGCCCGCCGCTACACCCGCGAACGCCGGACGGCGCTGGCGCTCCAGCGCAGCCTCCTCCCCGACCGGCCGCCGGACCTGGCCGCGATGGAGGTGGCCTACCGCTATCTGCCGGCCGGTTCCGGCGCGGACGTGGGCGGGGACTGGTTCGACGTGATCCCGCTGTCCGGCGCCCGTGTCGCGCTGGTCGTCGGCGACGTGGTGGGCCACGGCATCACCGCGTCGGCCACGATGGGGCGTCTGCGGACCGCCGTACGCACTCTCGCGGACGTCGATCTCGCCCCCGACGAGCTGCTCACGCAACTGGACGACCTGGTCGTCAGGCTCGACCGGGAAGAGGGCCCGGAGACACGCGGACAGCCCGCGAACCCGACGGGAGAGGTCGGAGCCACCTGCCTGTACGCCGTCTACGACCCGGTGTCCCGGCGCTGCACCATGGCCCGCGCCGGGCATCCGCCGCCGGCCGTGGTCACCCCGGACGGCAGCGTCCGGATCCTCGACCTGCCGTCCGGGCCGCCGCTCGGCCTCGGCGGCCTCCCGTTCGAAGCCGTGGAGGTGGAGCTGGAGGAAGGCAGCCTGCTCGCTCTCTACACCGACGGGCTGATCGAGGCGGCCGACCGCGACATCGACGTCGGCCTCTCCCTGCTGCGCCGGGCTCTGAGCGGTCCGGCCGCACCGCTGGAGGACACCTGCGACCAGGTCCTGCGTACCCTGCTGACCCGTCGTTCCACCGACGACATCGTGCTGATGCTGGCTCGGACGGCCCCTCTCGGCACCGAGAAGGTGCGCACCTGGCGGCTGCCCCGGGACCCCGCGGCCGTGGCCGGGGCCCGCAAGGTGACGAGCAGACAGCTGGCCGACTGGGGGCTGGCGGAGGCGGCGTTCGCCACCGAGCTCATCGTGAGCGAGCTGATCACGAACGCCATCCGCTACGGCGAGGACCCCATCGTGCTGCGGCTCATCCGCGACTCGACTCTCATCTGCGAGGTCTCCGACGGCAGCAGCACCGCCCCGCACCTGCGGCGCGCCCGCGTCTTCGACGAGGGCGGGCGCGGGCTGCTGCTCGTCGCCCAGATCGCCGAGCGCTGGGGCAGCCGCCAGACACCCACCGGCAAGACCATCTGGGCGGAGCAGGCCCTGCCCACCGAGACCGGCTCCGGCTCACTGTGACATCCGGCCGGTGCGGGGCGCGGCTTGTGTCGGGGCGCCCGCCGGGTCACCGGCCGGCGGGCGCCCCTCCCCTTCAGTGGAGCGAGCGCTCCAGACGCTCCGCCACCAGTTTCACGAACCGCGCGGGCTCCGTCGGCTGACCGCCCTCCGCGAGTACCGCCAGGCCGTGCAGCAGCTCGGCGGTCTCGACGAGCTCGGCACGGTCCTCGCGCTCCTGGTACGCCAGGTTCAGGCCCTGCACGAGCGGGTGCGTGGGGTTCAGTTCGAGGATGCGCTTGGTGGGCGGAATCTCCTGGCCCATCGCCCGGTACATGTTCTCCAGCGCCGGAGTGAGGTCATGGGCGTCTGAGACGACGCAGGCCGGGGAGACGGTGAGGCGCGTCGACAGGCGGACGTCCTTGACCTCCTCACCCAGCTGCTCCTTCATCCAGTCCAGGAGACCGGCGTACGCCCCGGCCTGCTTCTCCCGCTCGCCGTCCGACGGCTGGTCGCCCTCGGCGTCGAGGTCGATCTCGCCCTTGGCGACGGACCGCAGCCGCTTGCCCTCGAATTCGCCGACGGCGTCGACCCACACCTCGTCGACGGGGTCGGTGAGCAGCAGGACCTCGATGCCGCGGGCCCGGAACGCCTCCATGTGCGGGGAGTTCTCGATGCTCTGCCGGGACTCGCCGGTCATGTAGTAGATGTCGTCCTGGCCGTCCTTCATCCGCTCCACGTACTGCTGGAGCGAGGTCTGCTCCTGCTCCGCGTGCGTGCTGGCGAAGGACGCGACGGCGAGCAGGGCGTCGCGGTTGTCGGGGTCGCCGAGCAGTCCCTCTTTCAGTACGGCGCCGAACTCCCGCCAGAACGTGGCGTACTTGTCGGTGTCCTTGGCCTTCATGTCCTTGACCGAGGACAGGACCTTCTTGGTCAGCCGGCGCTGGATCATCCTGATGTGCCGGTCCTGCTGGAGGATCTCACGGGAGACGTTGAGCGAGAGGTCCTGCGCGTCGACGACGCCCTTGACGAAACGCAGGTACGGCGGCAGCAGCGCCTCGCAGTCGTCCATGATCAGCACACGCTTGACGTACAGCTGGAGGCCGCGCCGGAAGTCCCGGGTGAACAGGTCCTGCGGGGCGTGCGCCGGGACGAACAGCAGGGCCTGGTACTCGAAGGTGCCCTCGGCCTGGAGGCGGATCGTCTCCAGGGGGTCGCGCCAGTCGTGGCTGACGTGCTTGTACAGCTCGTGGTACTCGTCGTCGGAGACCTCCTCGCGCGAGCGCGCCCACAGGGCCTTCATCGAGTTCAGCGTCTCGGGTCCGGGCGTGTCCTCGCCGTCGCCCGCCCCGGGGAGGAGCCGGATCGGCCAGGTGATGAAGTCCGAGTACCGCTTGACGATCTCCTTGATCTTCCAGACGGACGTGTAGTCGTGCAGCTGGTTCTCGGCATCGGCCGGCTTCAGGTGCAGCGTGACGGCGGTTCCCCGCGGCACGTCGTCGACGGTTTCCAGGGTGTACGTGCCCTCGCCGCGCGAGGACCACCGGGTGCCGCTGCTCTCCCCGGCGCGCCGGGTCACCAGGGTCATCTCGTCGGCCACCATGAAACCGGAGTAGAACCCGACGCCGAACTGCCCGATCAGCCCTTCGGCGCCGGCAGCGTCCTGGGCTTCCTTCAGCTCCTCGAGGAAGGCGGCGGTGCCCGAGTTGGCGATGGTGCCGATGAGCTTGCCGACCTCGTCGTACGACATCCCGATGCCGTTGTCCCGCACGGTGAGCGTACGGGCGTCCTGGTCGAGGTCGATCTCGATGTGCAGGTCGGACGTGTCGGCGTCGAGGCTGTCGTCCCGCAGCACGGCCAGGCGCAGCTTGTCGAGCGCGTCGGAGGCGTTGGAGACGAGCTCCCGAAGGAAGACGTCCTTGTTCGAGTAGACCGAGTGAATCATCAGCTGGAGCAGCTGACGGGCCTCTACTTGGAACTCCAACGTTTCGGTCGGCATGTTCGCTTGTCCTCCACAGTGACTGGGTCGCCGGAACAGGTGACAGTCACTGTAAAACACCAAGTCATGGGGTCGTCACCGCTGTTCGATGGTCACCGGCGACACTCGGCGTGAGACCTGTGGGAGCGCCTCGCCAGCCCGTCGGAATTTCGCCGGCCCGGCGGACGTGTGCGGCCCCGCCACGCCTGTCGGGGGCCCGAACCAGTGGTGCAGGACCTCGCGCAGCTGCCGGGCGCCGGCGTCGTGGGACTCCGGGGGCTTTCCCGTCCAGGCGGCGTGGCCGTCCGGGCGCACGAGTGCCGCGCAGACGCCGGGCAGGCTGCCGGGCCGCACCGGCGCCACCGTCACACGGTCCGCCCACGGCCGGGCCGCCTCACGCAGCGGGTCGGTGACGGACCGTCGTCCAGCAGTAGCACTCCGCCTCCCGTGCCGCCAGCAGTCGCACTCGGCCGTGGCGCAGGTGTTCGGCCAGCCGGGCCGCGTCGCCGAACCGGGTCAGCCAACGGGCTTCGGCGATCTCCACATGCCGGCCGTCCCAACGCCCGGTCCAGGGCGCTCTGGAAGCCGGTCGGTGTCACCGGCTCGTCCCGGTCGTCCGGCGGCTGGGGGTCACTGGTGATCAGCCGTACGCAGCCGGCACGGCCACTCACCCGAAGCCGTATCGACGTGCGGACTCCTCTTCCTGCGCCAGCCTGTGCAGGGCCTGCAGCATCGGCTCGACGAAGATCGCCGCGGCGACCGCCGTCTCGGCCTTCTCCGCCTCCGAAGCGTGCCTTTCCACGAAGTCCAGGTCGAGGACGGCGGCCTGGTGCATCAACCGGGCGTACGACGCGATGACTTCGGGGTCCCAGTCGAAGCCGAGTCGCCGGAAGGTGGCCACCGACGCCACCAGGGAGCGGTAGGCGGGCGAGATCGTGACCAGGGCCTGGGCGTTGGACCAGCCCACCGTGTCCAGAAGCTGGTCGACCTCACGGCGTGCCCGCTGGACCTGTACGTCGTCGGCGTCCGGCTCGGGTACCTGCGGCAGCGCCCACAGGGCCGCCCCCAGACGCATCGTGCGGCCGAGGGAGTCGTCGTCGACGTGCTGGAAGACCTCCCGGACGGTCGCCACCGGCACCCGCGCGACCTGGATCATCGCGCGCACCAGCCGCAGCCGGCGCAGGTGCTCCTCGTCGTACTCGGCCGTGGTCGCGTTGACCTGGCGGCCCGGCGTCAACAACCCTTCGCGCAGGTAGTACTTGATCGTCGCGGTGGAAACGCCGCTGCGCTCACTCAACTCCGCCAGCCGCATCTCTGCCCCTTGCCTCATCTCCCGGACCACCCCTTGAGAAGTGACACTATCCAAGCATCACCCGAGGGACAGTGGCGCTCCGGGGGCGCCCGCTTCGCGCGTGAGCGATGAGTTCGGGGGGTGGATCGGGTCCACACCGTCATGACTCGAATCATCGCCGACATCTCGGTCTCCCTGGACGGCTTCGTCACCGGACCCGACCCCGCCCCGGACAACGGTCTCGGCACCGGTGGTGAGGCTCTGCACATCTGGGCGTTCTCCACCGATCCCGACGACCGCCGGCTCCTGCACGAGGGAACCGAACGCTCGGGCGCCGTCGTCCTGGGCCGTCGGCTGTTCGACCTCGTCGACGGCCCTGGCGGCTGGGACGACACGACGGGCTACGGCGCCGGCGAGGTCGGCCAGCCGGCCTTCGTCGTCGTGACGAGCTCGCCGCCCGAGGCGGTGCGGCTCGCCGACCTCGACTGGACGTTCGTCACCACCGGCCTGTCCGACGCCGTCACCGTCGCGCGCGAGCGCGCCGAGGCGAGGTCGTCCGAGAGCGGGAAGGACCTCGACGTCGTCCTCATGGGCGGCGGCGCCACGATCGCCTCGGCACTCGACGCCGGGTTGGTCGACGCCCTGACACTGCACCTCGCTCCCGTCGTGCTGGGCGCCGGGACACCGCTGTTCACGGGCGCGTCACCGCGCACACTCGTGCAACGGAGCGTCACCTCGACCACGACCGCGACCCACCTGACGTACGACGTGCTGTGACAGCGTCGATACCGGGGAGGGGGTGGTCGTGGATCGCTCGGCTCCGTCCCCTTCCCCCTTCCCCTTTCCGTTCCCGTTCGGGCAACCTTCGCGAGCGCCCGGCGGTCTTACCGCGTGCCCTTGCCGGGCGTCGGCATGTGGGCGAGTGTCTGAGGGAGGGGGGAGCCGAGCACGGAGACTGCTTCGTCGACTCCGACGGGGTCGTCCGTCGGCCCTACGGCCGCCCCAGTGCCGAAACCGTGCCGCACTAGTCTGAGCTGCCCACCCTGCCGGGCGGGACGACGCACGCCGTTCTCGGGGAGGACGTGCGGTCAGCTCTCGAGAACGCCTGGGGCGCTCGTCCCGTCACCTGACCCCCAGCCTGCTGAAGCGAGTCAACCCGTGAGTGACGATGTCCTGTCGGTCATTCCGACCGACCCGCGCTGGCAGCCCGACCAGGCCGCGGCCGACCGTGCCGTGGCGTTGGTGACAGACCTGGCTCCCGGGCTTCCCGACGGCATGGACGTCGGGATCGACGTCAGGTGGCACCCCGCGCCGGCCCTCGTCGACTGTGGCCAGAACCTGGAGAGGATCGGCTGTCCGCTCTGCGGCATGTCGATCGACACCCAGTGGTGGGCCGGTCACCTCGACACGACCTACCAGCAGGGGTTCGCGACTCTCGCGGTGGACGTCCCCTGCTGCCGCGGCGCGACCTCGCTGGACGCACTGGACTACGACTGGCCGTGTGGCTTCGCCCGGTTCGAGATCGCCGTCCGGAACCCGGCGCGCGCATGGTTCAGCGACGACGAGCTGACGGCCGTCGGGAAGGTGCTCGGGCATCCCGTTCGCCAGATCAGGGCTCACCTCTGACATTCCTCCCCCCTGAGCGATCGGCGCCGGGTGCCCCGCCCCGGATGTCGGTACGGCCGGCGCGGCCGGGCCAGTGCGTGGCCGCGGTGTCGACTCCGCAACGGCCCGGGATCTCCCGCACGGACCGTCTCACACGTAGTCGGCCAGCTCGCGCAGAAGAGCCGGCTTGGCCCGGGCGCCGGTGATCTGCTTGGTGAGCTGTCCCTTCACGAAGACGGCGAAAGTCGGCACCGACATGATCTCGTAGCGGGCGGCGACCCCTTCGGCCTCATCGATGTCGACCTTCACGACGCGCAGTGTGGCGCCATGGGTGCGCGCGATGTCGTCCACCATCGGCGCCATCATCCGGCACGGCCCGCACCAGGCGGCCCAGAAGTCGACGAGTACGGGGATCTCACTGCGCAGTACCTTCTCGTCGAACGTCGCTTCGCCGACCGCGATCGCCGTCATCACGCCCGCCCTGGGGAGGGCGCGAGCGTGGTCCCCACGGGCAACGGCGCGTCGCCGGGACCCTCGACGGCGACGCCGCGGCTGCGGAGTTCCTCGATGGCCTCGGCCAGTTCGGGAGAGGTGCCGTAGACGTCCTCCGTCGGGAAGAACAGCCGGGAACTGGCCTCCTTGCCGGGGTCCAGGCCCAGAGTGATCGTCACCTTGCTCGCCGTGGTGTGCATGGACAGCAGGACGAGGTCGACCATCTCGTCCTCGGTGAAGTACTGCCGGGCCTGCTCCCACATCTCGTCGGAGACGAGTCCCGGGTTGGTGGAGATGGCCGCGGTGATCCGCAGCGCCGCCTTGATGTCGTCCTTGAGGGAGCTGGTCTCGAAGTGGCTCAGCGCGGAGACCATGTCCTCGTCGAGGCCGGCCTGGACGGCGACCGCCTGCCGCGCGTTCTGGCAGTACTGGCAGTCCTGGACCTTGGCGTTGTAGAGCCGGACGAGTTCGTGCAGGACGGGGTCGAGCTGGAACGACTTCCTGGTGCGGACCGGGATGGCGGCCAGCCGGCTCAACTCGACGGGGATCGCGATGGCCGCGACGGGGTTGTCGTTGTCGTCCTCGCGCTCCATCTGGATGAAGTAGTTGTCCAGGAGTTCCGCGGGGATGCGGGGAGTCGTCGCCATGTCAGTTCCTCACGGTGAATGCGGGCATGGTGGCCGGTGCGGTGTTCGACGCGGTGACGCGGAACGCCGAGTTGGCGCGGGCGAACTGGTCCATGACGCCCAGCGCCTTGGTCAGGTAGACGAACTCCTCGGGCGTGAGATGTACCCGGACCCGCTCCACGTCGTCGTCGGTGATGCCGCTCGACTGGATGGCGAACTGTTCGGCGTACTCGAGCACCGCCTTCTCGCGGTCGGAGAACAGCTGCGACTCGGGGTACTCCGCCAGCGCGCTGATCTTGTCCTCGGACAGTCCCGCCGTCCGCGCCGGGACGTATCGCAACGACAGGTCGAACTCGCTCTCCACCAGCTGGGCGATCCGGATGCGGCACAGTTCGAGCAGGACCGGGTCGACGCGCCCGACCGAGTCGTTGTAGTCGCCCATGAAGACGTCGTAGTACTCGGGGCGCTTGCCCCACACACGGTCGAGATCCGTCGGTCCCTCGACGGTCCCGCTGACTCGGCTCATACGCTTTCCTCCTGTGTGCCGCGACGCTGGTCGCCGTGTTCGTTCCAGGTGCTGTCGGTGCGATGCGCCGAGCGCGCCGGCCGTCCGGTCATACGGCAGCCTCCTCGGGGGCGCCGAAGGCCATGCCGAGGCCGTACTCGGCCATCACGTCGGTCATGTACGGCATGTGGCAGAGCATGCCGCCGTCGACGTCGAGGATGGCTCCCGTGACGAAGGCGGCGTCGTCGGAGGCGAGGTAGGCCACTGCGGCCGCGATGTCCTCCGCCTCGCCGAGCCGGGGCGTGAGGGTGTTGCGCAGCTGGATGTCGACCATGGCCCCGTGCACGTTGCGGCGCCCGCCCTCGGTGCGGATCAGTCCGGGGCTGACGCCGTTGCAGCGGATGCCCTGCTTGCCGTAGATGGTCGCCACCGACTTGATGAAGATCGCGATGGCGCCCTTCGATGCCGCGTAGGCGATCGCGCCGAGGTCGCCGAGCTTCGCTGAGCCCGAGACGGTCATGACGATCGCACCTCCGCCGGCGTCGAGCAGGTGCGGGATGGCGTACTTGCAGCCGGCCAGGTAGCCGCGGACGTTGACCGCGAACGTCCTGTCCCAGACGTCGAAGTCGATGTCGACCGGGTTGGTGTCGCGCGCGGTGTGGTCGGGTGCCATGATCGCGGCGTTGTTGTGCAGCACGTCCAGGCGGCCGAAGTGGTCCACCGTCGTCGCGACGAGCCGCTCGACCGACAGCACATCGCCGGCGTCGAACTGCACTCCGAGCGCCGCGTCACCGATGCCGGCGGCCACCTTCTCGGCCAGCTCACCGTCGATGTCGCCGACGACGACCCGCGCTCCCTCCTCCGCCAGCCGCCGTGCCGTCGCCGCTCCGATGCCCGAGCCGCCGCCCGTGATCAGTGCGACTTTGCCGTCGAACCGTTCCAGTGCCGCCATGCGCGTACTCCTGTCCGTCCAGTGGGATGGGTGGTGCGATCCGGGTCCGGGCGGCCGCGAGGAGGCTCCGTGGGAAGCCGGCGTTACCGCGGAACACTCAGGCCTCCGAGTGGCCGGCTGGTGCGCCCGAACGTGGGGAGGGTCTGCCAGGGGACGCGAAGCGAGGTTCTTCGCGTGCGGGTACGCCCGCCCGGATGGTGGGCGGGGTCAGGGAGTCCAGCGCGTAATGAACACTGTTTATTTAGCTAGGTGTGCTCTATCACGTCCAGTGTCGGGAAGGTAATAAGCAGGTAACGAACGCCGTATCGGTGGTATCTGTTCGGTGGTATCCGTTGAGCCAGCGGCCGCAGCGGCCACGTCGAGAGGCAGGTCGGCAGCATGATCGGCGAGGCAGCGCCCCGGGGACGCGGCATTCCCCGAAACCTCAGCCGCGAGAGGATCGTCGAGGCGGCACTCGCACTCGTACGCGACAGTGGCGTCGCCGGCCTGTCCATGCGGAGACTCGCGGCCGAACTGGATGCCACCGTGGCCGTCACCTACAACTACTTCCCGAACAAGTCCGCTCTCGTCGACGCCGTGTCCGAGGTCGTCATCGACACCATCCTCACCGCGGACGATCCCCGCCTGCACTGGCGCGAACGGCTGCTCCGGCTGATGCTCGCCCAGGGCCGCGAACTGCTGCGCCACCCCGGGATCGCGCGGTTCCTCGTGGAGAACCACACCAAGCGGGCCGCCACACGGTGGACGGAGGCCAACCTGCGCGTCCTGCTGGACGGCGGCTTCAGCCCGGCGGCCGCGGCGAAGGCGTTCTCGCTGATCGCCTTCTACATCAACCCGGCGTTCCTGATCGAACGCCCCGAGGTCGGCAGCGAACGGCCCGTCGCCCCCGAGGACGCGCTGATGGCGGAGCCTGATGCCTTCCCCGCGATCCGCGCGGTGCGACCGCACCTGGCGGGGGCAACCTTCTCGGCGCAGTACGAGCAGGGCGTCCGCACCCTGGTGGCGGCGCTGACGCCGGACACCGAGTAGCCAGGGGCGAACACCGGGGCGGCTGCCCGACGGCTGCCCTCTTCGGCGGGGCCGCCTCAGCGGGACGACGGCGGCCCCCGCAACGTCCCGTACAACGCGGCGAAGGTGTTGCGGACGCATTGACCAGGCGGGGGTGCCGCTCTCGGCCGGCCGCCCGGATGACGTGCGTCTGCCCGGATGACGTGCGTCTCGAAACCTGTGCAGAACCGTCCGTGATCCGTAACAGGCGGATCCTGCCCCCGCTTTACCTCGTCCTGACAGCTGAACAGGCTCACCGGGACGACGAGGAACAGGCAGATATGGCGCGGCATGGCGGGCGGGGATGGCACGGCCGGGTACTGGCGGCGGCAGTGGGAGTGACGGCGGTGGCAGCTGCCGCCTCGGTGTGGACCGCGCAGGCCAGCCCCGTCGAGGGGCGGCAGGGGGGATCGGGCGCTTCGGCGCGCCCCTCCGCACCGGGTTCCGGCTCCCGCGTGACGCCGGTGTCGGTGGACATCGCACATGCCTCCGACCACGGCGCCCGGGGCGTCAACATCACCATCGATGACGGGCCGGACCCGGTCTGGACTCCGCAAGTGCTGCAGGTGCTGCGGGAGAACGGCGTCAAAGCGACCTTCTGCATGGTCGGCACGCAGGCACAGGCCCATCCGGACCTGGTCAAGTCGGTGGTAGCGGCCGGGCACCGGCTGTGTGACCACTCGGTCTCGCACGACACCACCATGGACACCAAGCCCGAGTCGTACCAGTCCGAGCAGATCCTGGACGCCGAACGAATGATCACCGCGGCCTCCGGGGGCGTCCGGCCGATGTACTACCGGGCACCGGGCGGCGCCTTCACCCCCTACAGCCGGCGCCTCGCCGCCTCCCGCGGAATGCGGCCGCTGGGGTGGAACGTCGACACCAAGGACTTCGAACTCCCCGGCACGGACGCCATCGTGACCACGGTCAGAAGCGAGATCGCCAACGGGCCCACCGTCCTCTTCCACGACGCGGGCGGGGACCGCTCTCAGACCGTGGCCGCTCTGCGCCAGGTCCTGCCGTGGCTGAAGCAACAGGGCTATTCCTTCGGCTTCCCGGTGCGCTGAGCCCGCGGGTCGCGCCCGACCGGCGGAGGCACGGTCCCGGAGGCGCGGTCACAAGCGATCCCGAAGCATGATCACCTGCCGGCGGTGAAGTCGTTCAGCCGATGCGGGCTCCCGCACCGCTCACGCGGACGCGCGGGTCCCCCGCGTGCAGGGTCACCGTGATTTCGCCGGGGCGGCCCAGGTCCTCGCCCTGGTGCAGGGAGAGGACGCTGTCCTCCGGGACGAGGCCCAGTTCGCGGGCGTACGCGCCGAACGCGGCGGCAGCGGCGCCGGTCGCCGGGTCCTCCACGACGCCGCCGACGGGGAACGGGTCACGGACGTGGAAGACGGTGGCCGACTCCCGCCACACCAACTGGACCGTGGTCAGGTCCAAGCGGTGCATGAGGGCTTCGAGGCGCGTGAAGTCGTAGGCCAGGTCCGCGAGACGGGCGCGTGTGGCCGCCGCGAGGACGAGGTGGCGGGCGCCGGCGAACGCGATACGGGGTGGGAAGGCCGGGTCGAGATCGACGCCCGGCCAGCCGAGCGCGGCGAGGGCCTCGTCGAGGTCGGCGCCAGCGATCTCCTCGATGTACGGCTCGACACTGGTGAGCGTGGCCCGGACCGTGCCACTCTCCTCGGTCACCTCGACCGGCACGGTCCCGGCGCGCGTTGCGAACACGAGCTCTCCGGGACCGATGCGCTCGGCGAGCGCGATGGCGGCCGCGACGGTGGCGTGACCGCAGAACGGCACCTCGGCCCTGGGACTGAAGTAGCGGATGCTGAACGCCCGTCCTTCTCCGCCGCCGAGGCCCTCCGGTGGCGCGGTCAGGAACGCGGATTCCGAGTATCCGAGGTCCGCGGCGACGGCCAGCATGTCCTTGTCGTCCAGGGCGCTGGCGTCCAGTACGACGCCGGCCGGGTTTCCGCCGTCAGGGGTGGTCGAGAAGGCGGTGTAGCGCAGTACCTCGGACCGTGGCACGTTCGTCGTCATGGCGATCGCAACGCGGGGCCGCGCCGCGGCTATTCCCGAGGCGGGCCGAGCGGCCGCGCTGCCGCGGTGTGCGATTCACGACGTCAACTGCCGACGTGCGCGGTCACCGGAGTGGGCCGGTCCGGCGCCATGCTCGGGTTGGCTGATCTCTGCCCACACCGCGTCCAGTGAGAGGCCGAGGACATCGGCGATCGCGGCGATCGTCGGGAAGGCCGGGGTGGCCACACGGCCCGACTCGATCTTCCGGAGGGTCTCCGGCGAGACACGTGCGTCGAGTGCGGTCTCGAGCATCGAGCGCTCTCCCCTGGCCCGACGGAGGAGGGCGCCGAGGCGCTGTCCGCGTTCGACCTCTGCGGGAGTGAGCGGCAACCTGACCATGGAGCCGATTCTAGTACCGGTATAGTTTGGCCGGTATAGTTATTGGTCGCGTGAGAAGGGCGCCTCATGATCGAGATCCTGAACCCCACCCTGTTGGCCCGAGCAGGAGACACAGGCGCCCTGGTCGCAGACATCCTGCAGACGCTGAAGGGCCGTAGCACGGTCGGTACGAACCTTCTGGACATCGACCGGTGGACCAAGACCATGATCGCCGAGGCGGGAGCGCTGTCCTGCTACGTCGACTACGCGCCCTCCTTCGGGCGCGGCCCGTTCGGCCACTACATCTGCACGGCCGTCAACGACGCGGTACTGCACGGACTGCCGTACGACTACACGCTCACCGACGGTGACCTGCTGACACTCGATCTCGCCGTCTCCAGAGGCGGCGTCGCCGCGGACGCCGCCATCAGCTTCATCGTGGGCGACACGGAGCCCCCGGAGAGCGTCGCGATGATCCGTGCGACCGAACGCGCGCTGGCCGCGGGGATCGCCGCTGCCGGGCCGGGGTCTCGCATCGGCGACATCTCCCACGCCATCGGAACGGTCCTCAGCGAGGCGGGGTACCCGATCAACACCGAGTTCGGGGGTCATGGCATCGGTTCGACGATGCACCAGGACCCGCACATCTCGAACACCGGGCGACCCGGCCGTGGATACAGACTGCGACCCGGGCTGCTGCTGGCGCTGGAGCCCTGGGTCATGGCGGACACGGCCGAACTCGTCACCGACGCCGACGGGTGGACGCTCCGAAGCGCCACAGGCTGCCGGACGGCACACAGCGAGCACACGATCGCCATCACCGAGGACGGAGCCGAAATCCTCACCTTGCCGAGGCAGGAGCGGCTCTGAGACAAGGCGCGTTCGCGGGCTGACGCACCGATGCCGCGGCCCCCATGGTCATGTGCGCCGGTCCAGCTCCGTGTCTTCGGTGGCGGCCCAGGCGGACAGCAGGCGCAGGGCGTCGTGATCGGGCGTGCCCGGCTCGGCCGTGTAGGCGGTGAGCGTGAGTCCTGGTTGGGCAGGCAGGGCCATGGCGTCGAAGTCGAGGCGGATCTCGCCGACTTCGGGGTGGCGGAACGGTTTGCGGCCCGTGTGGTGCAGGCGCACGTTGTGCTTGGCCCAGGCCGTGCGGAACTCATCGCTGCGGGTGACCAACTCGCCGATCAGATTGGTGAGTTCCGTGTCATGCGGGGCGCGTCCCGCCTCGGTTCGCAGGAGCGAGACGGTGGTGTTGAGCGAGGCGTCCCAGTCGGGGAAGAAGTCCCGCCCGGCGGGGTCGAGGAACTGGAAACGGGCGATGTTGACCGGGCACGAGGCCCTGCCGGCGAAGAGCGGCGCGTACAGGGCGTGGCCGAGGCGATTGATGGCCAGAATGTCCAGACGCCCGTTGCGCACGAAAGCCGGGCTGTCCGTCATGGAGTCCAGGACTCGCTGGATGGTGGCGGGGATGGGGCCACGCGTCTTCTTCGGACGGCGGGCGGGACGCTGTCGCTGCGCGGCGGCCAGGTCGTAGAGGTGCGCGCGTTCCGCGTCGTCCAGCTGGAGGGCACCCGCGAGGGCGTCGAGGACTTCCTCGGAGGCACCGGCGAGGTGACCGCGCTCCAGACGGACATAGTAGTCGATGCTGACACCGGCCAGCAGGGCGACCTCCTCGCGGCGCAGCCCCGGCACGCGGCGGTTTCCGCCGTAGGCCGGCAGACCCGCCTGCTGTGGCGTGATCTTCGCGCGGCGCGTGGCGAGGAACTCGCGGATGTCGCTGGCGGTGTTCATACAACCAGGCTAAATGTCCTGTGCCGGGGCTGGGGGGCCCTGCGAGTACCTGGAACGGCAGTACCTTCCGCAACCGGGTCACCTGCGGTTTCCTCGACAGGGAGGTAGCCGGTGGGCGGTCCGGGCGCGGTCGCGCGGGCCGCTGCGGCTGCCGGGCAGGCCCGTATCACCGGGAGTGAATCTGCCGGACACGGGTTTCACACCATCGCGAGGAGACACGACATGGCGAAGCAGTCCGCGCCTCAGGAGCTGGCCGAGATCGCGCCCAAGCTGGTCGACGTCACCGACAACGTCCTGTTCGGTGACATCTGGGAGCGCCCCGGGCTGTCCCCGCGGGATCGCAGCCTGGTCACGGTGAGCGTGCTGGCCGCTCTCTACCGCGGCGAGCAACTCCCCTATCACCTGGGCAAGGCGCTGGAGAACGGGTTGAGCGTCGAGGAGCTGTCCGAAGCCATCACGCATCTTGCCTTCTACGCCGGATGGCCCAACGCCATGACCGCGATCACCCAGCTCAAGCAGATCGCCGACCAGCACGCCGCCGCCTGACGGCGGTCCGCCCCAAGGAGTACCGACCATGGAACTGTTGAAGAAGCAGCCGACGACGAAGCTGCCCGCCGAGTGGTTCACCGGCGACGCGTGGGCCGATGTGATCTACCGCGGGGAGGAGCCCTCCCGGGCCCGGGCCAACGCCGTGCGCTTCGCTCCCGGCGCCCGGACCGCCTGGCACGGCCACGGTCTGGGCCAGACCCTCTACATCGTCGAGGGCATCGCCCTGATCCAGTCCCGCGGCGGCGAGATCCTCCAAGCCCATCCGGGCGACGTGATCTGGACTCCGCCGGGCGAGGAGCACTGGCACGGCGCCGCCCCGGACCACTTCATGACCCACATCGCCCTCTGGGAGACGGACGATGTCGACTGGCTCGACCACGTCACCGACACCGAGTACGGCGGCCCGCGCACCAGCACCCGCCTCTGATCGATCCGGACCGTCGGTGCGGTCATGACCGGCGGCATCGGCGCCGACCGAGTGGCGGGGTCCGGAGGCCACATCCGGCCCGTCCCCTACGCCTCGGCCGGCGCCGCGCTCCGTCGAGCGGCAGCCCGACTCGCCGGAGAACCGGACCGGACGCCCGGTAGCGGGTCACCGGCTCGCGCCCCGGGTCAGAACAGCTCTTCCTGCTCGGCGGTCGGCCCGCACCGCGGTGCGGGCCGTGCCGGGCCACGTGAGGGCGCCTCGTCGCCGAACAGCGGGGAGGTGCCGCACTCGTCGGGTACCGCCGGGACGGCCGTCGACCCGACGGGCACATCCAGGCGCAGCGGAGCCTCCCGGTCGAAGTCGTCCGGGGTCATGCGCACCCAGTCCCGCCCCTGCCGCTCGCTCACTCGACCGCTCCCGTCGCCTGTCCTGACTGCCGCTGCTCGCCGCCTCTCATCTTCCCGGCATTCACATGCGGCGATCATGACGAAGCCGACTTCACCGACAAGAATTTCCCCGCCCCGAACGATCTCCCGGCACAGGACCATGTCGTTGACGGGTTGTGCTCGCCCGGACCTTCGGTCACCCGTAGGTGTCCGCCCGCCACCGCGGACGCGGCTGCACGTGTCCGCACCGCGAGGTGTGCGCTCCGGTGGCCCCGAGCCGCATCGGTCGGGACCGTGCGTGGGTACCGAGTCCGCGACGAGGAAGTGAGAGGGGGGATTCCCCCAACTCCCGCCGGGTGGTGCCGTCATGGTGCCCGTGGCACCGTTCGCTGAAGCTGGGCTCATGACCAGACCAAAGGTGAGGAAGGTGCGCTCGCGCCTCGCGGCCGCGCTGGTCGGCGCGGCACTCGGTGCCGGTGCCCTGGTGGTGCCGGCCTCCGCGGCCCCGGTTTCGGCGGCTCCCCTCCCCTCCGCGGCCCCGTCGCCGCACAGGGAGACGAGTCCGTTGAGCCGGGCGGAACTGCGAACGGAGGTGGAGCGCACGCTCGAGCAGGCGGGATACGTCGGTATCTCGGTGGAGTTCCGCGACGGGCGCCACCGTGTCCGGGCCCGGGCCGGGGAGGCGAAGGTGGGCACCGGCCGTCCCGTTCCCTACGGCGGCGCTCTGCGGGCCGTCAGCGCGACGAAGCCCTTCGTCGCCACCGTGCTCCTCCAACTGGTCGCCGAGGGAAGACTGTCCCTGGACGACACGGTGGAACGGTGGCTGCCCGGAGTCGTCACCGGCAACGGCAACGACGGCAGCCGCATCACCGTCCGCCATCTGCTCCAGCACACCAGCGGCATCCACAACTACGACTACACCGACGACACCGGCGCCGACGCCGCCGCCTTCCTGCGGCACCGGTTCGACCGCCTGGAACCGGAACAGATCGTCGCCGGAGCGATGCGCAGCAGACCCGACTTCCCGCCGGCCGACCCGGGCGACCCCGAGCCGAACTGGAACTACTCGAACCCGAACTACGTACTGGCCGGAATGATCATCGAGAGGGTCACCGGTCGCTCCTGGGCGACGGAGGTACGCGACCGGATCGTCCGACCGCTCGGCCTGAGCGGCACCCACGCTCCCGGACACGACCCGTTCCTTCACGGACCGCACGCCCACACCTACCACCGGTTCCCCGGCTCGGAAGGCTGGACCGACACCACCGTCCGCGACATGTCCTGGGCCGACTCCGCCGGTTCACTCATCACGACCGAGCGCGACCTGGACCGCTTCTTCAGCGCGCTGTTCGGCGGCCGCCTCCTGCCGCCGCGCGAACTGACGCTGATGCGCCACGTCGTGCCGGTGGGTGAGGACTTCCAGGTGCCCTTCCCCGGACTGCACTACGGACTGGGCCTGATGCGTCAGCCCCTGACCTGCGGCGGCTACCGCTGGGGGCACGGCGGAGACACCGACGGAGGCACCGTCAGAAACGGCTTCACCCGGAACGGGGAGCGCGGCGTCGTCATCAGCGCGACCGGCAAAGTGCCCCAGGAGGCCTGGCTGTTGCGCGCTGAGGCGGCCGTTCAGCGGCTGGTCGACACCGTGCTCTGCAGAGGCGTCCGGTGAGCCGCGCCGCCGCCGGCTGCACGAGGATTCTTCACGGTGGCGGCCGCGGCCCTGAGGACAGTCCGCCTCGATGAAGCGGTCGCGGTCTGCCGACATCCGGCTGATCTCCCTGCTCGACTTCGGCCCCGTAGCCCGCAGCCCGGTTCAAATGGGCGCCGGTGCTGGGAGAGATCCGGCGCGCAGGGCCAGGAACAGCTCGCCTCTGCGAGTGTCTTCAGGCCCAGGCGACGGCGTCCTCGACGGACACGCGGGGCAGCCGCGGGAACCAGGGGTCGGTACCGGGGTGGCCGATGTTGACCACCAGATGCGAACGCCAGCTGGTACCGGCGAAGAACTCCTCGTCCACGCCGGCCTGGTTGAAGCCCGCCATGGGACCGGCCGCGAGCCCCGCCGCGCGCACCGCGAGCAGGAAGACCCCGGTCTGCAGTGCCGAGTTGTACGACGCGAGGGTCTCGCGTGCCTCGATCTGGTCGGCGAACGCCGCCCGCAGCATCTCGCCGCGGGCCGGGAAGACAGTCGGCATCTGCTCGTGGAAGTCGACGTCGTACGCCAGGACCGCCACGACCGGCGCACGGAGTGTCTTGGCCTTGTTGCCCTCGTCGAGATGCCGGACCAGGCGTTCCTTGCCCTCGCGGGTGCGCACGAAGAGCACCCGCAGAGGCTGACCGTTGGCGGCGCTCGGCGACCAGCGGGCGAGGTCCCAGATCAGGGCGAGTTCGTCGTCGTCGACGGCCGTCGCGGCGAAGTTGTTCACCGTGCGGGCTTCGGTGAACAACAGCTTTCGCCCGGCGTCGTCGAGGACATCGAGGGTCTGCGGTCCACGGTCGGTGATGCTCACGGTTTCTCTCCTGCTTGGTTGTGCGGATGGTGTGGTGGGGGGGGGGGGGGGGGGGGGGGGGGGGGGGGGGGGGGGGGGGGAGGAGGGGGGGGGGGGGGAGGGGGGGCGATACCGCGCCTATATACCC
>NZ_JBWKDW010000019.1:0-23994 GCF_056435735.1 Streptomyces sp. NPDC043878 | reverse complement strand
CTAACGCTCTGGGTTCCGCGCCCCCCCCTCCCCCCTCCCCCCCTCCCCCCTCCCCCCCCCCCCCCCCCCCCCCCCCCCCCCCCCCCCCCCCCCCCCCCCCCCCCCCCCCCCCCCCCCCCACGGCGGGACAGGCTTTACGGGCGGGCACATCCCGGTGCTGTCACCGTGCCCACTGGCCGACGGTCATGTGTGGCGTGTCGACCGCCTTCGTCGCTCCGCACCCAACAGAGCGAAGTAGGAGGCCAGTTCGGGGCGGTCGAGAGCCGCCGGGTTGAGGACCTGTTCGGCCGGGACGCCTTGGAGCAGGCGTTTGACGGGAACCTCGAGCTTCTTGCCGGTCTTCGTGTGCGGGATGGCCGGCACGGAGAGGATCTCGTCCGGGACATGGCGTGGTGAGGCTCCGGCGCGGATTGCGTCGCGGATCCGGTCGCGCAGGGATGCGTCCAGGTCGACCCCGTCGGCGAGGACCACGAAGAGTGGCATCCAGTAGCCGCCGTCGGTTTCCTCCGCGCCGATGACGAGCGCCTCGGTGATCTCGGGGAGGCGTTCGACGATGTCGTGAATGTCGGCGCTGCCCAGGCGCACGCCGTTGCGGTTGAGGGTGGCGTCGGAACGTCCGTGGACGATCACCGAGCCGTGGGACGTGTGGGTGATCCAGTCGCCGTGCCGCCACACGCCCGGATAGGTGGTGAAGTAGGCGCCGCGGTAGCGGCTGCCTTCGGGATCGTTCCAGAAGTACAGCGGCATCGACGGCATGGGCCGGGTGACGACGAGTTCGCCGACCTGGTCGCGGACCGGTTGGCCTTCGGTGTCGTAGGCGGCGAGCGCCACGCCCAGGCCGGGTGCGGACAGCTCCCCGGCCCAGACGGGGGTCGTGGGGGCGCTGCCGGCGAAGCCGGAGACGACGTCCGTGCCGCCGCTGGTGGAGGCCAGCTGGATGCCCGCGCCCACGTGGTCGCGGACCCAGGAGTAGGCGGAGGCGGGCAGCGCGGAGCCGGTGCAGCCGATGCTGCGAAGGGCCGACAGGTCGTGCACGGCAGGCTCGATGCCCAGCTTCGCCATGGCAAGCAGGTACTGGGGGCTGGTGCCGAAGACGGTGACCTTGTGGCGGGCCGCGAGCTCCCACAGGATGTCCGGGCGCGCCACAGGCGCGGGGCTGCCGTCATAGGTGAAGGTGGTGGCACCGGTCAGCAGGGTGGAGACGACCAGGTTCCACATCATCCAGTGGGTCGAGGTGTACCACAGCAGGCGGTCCCCGACGCCCAGGTCGCATTGCAGTCCGAGGATCTTGAGGTGCTCCAGCAGGACGCCGCCGTGCCCGTGGACGATTCCCTTGGGCAGGCCGGTGGTGCCGGAGGAGAAGACGATCCACAGCGGGTGGTCGAACGGGACCGGGGCGATGGTGAGGTACTCGGTGCGGGTGGCCGCGTCCTCCCAGGGAACCGTCAGTCCCGCGTGCCGGGTCTCGGGCCAGGCGAGGCCCAGGTGGTTCACGAGCACCGTGGCCTTCAGCGTGGGCAGGGCGTCGGCCAGTTCCAGCGAGGCGGCGCGGCGGTCGTGCCTGGTGCCGTTGAAGAGGTAGCCGTCCGCGGTGATGAGCACGGTTGGTCGCAGCTGGGCGAAGCGGTCGGCGGCGGCCTTGGGTGCGTAGTCCTGGCCGCATACCGACCAGACCGCGCCCAGGCCGGCGGTGGCGAGGAAGGCGATGACGGCGTGCGGGGTGTTGGGCAGGTAGCCGACGACCCGGTCGCCCTGACCGACGCCCAGGTCGCGCAGGGTGGCCGCGACGGAGGCGACCCGGGCCCGCAGCTCCCGGCCCGTGATGTCGTAGCTGGAGCCGGTTTCGTCCAGTGCGGTGATCGCGGGAGCGTCTGGACGCAGGTTGCGCAGTGCGTGGTGGGCGTAGTTGAGGGTGGCGCCCGGGAACCAGCGGGCGCCGGGCATGGTCTCCTCGGCCAGCGCACGCTCGTACGGGGTGGTCGCGTCGACGTCGAAGTACTCCCATACCGCGGCCCAGAAACCTTCCAGGTCGGTGACCGACCACTGGTACAGGGCCCGGTAGTCCGTGGGGTCCTGGATCCCTTCGGCGCCCTGGTGCCGGGCCGCCCATCGGGCGAAGTCCGCGATGCGGCTGTGGGCGGCCGACTTCGGGTCGGGAGTGAAGAAGGGTTCCGTGTACGGCGTGGGGTGCGGGCTGGTCATGGTGTGTTGCTCCTCGTCAGGCGGGCCGGGCGTCGGCGGTACGGCGGCCCGTGTGCAGCAGCGCAGCCCAGGCAGCGGTGCCGGTGAAGTCGCCGGTGCCGGCCGGGACGGTGTCCATCACGACGCGGTCGGGGCGCAGCAGGACGGCGTCGGCACGGCCGCGCGCCAGCCAGCCGGCCAGGGTGCCGTCGTCGCCCAGGTCGTCGACGTGGATCGTCGGGGCGCCCAGTGCCGTGGCCACGGCGGTCATCTGCGCCGTGGGCGGCACAGCGGTCAGGACGGCGAAGGAGTCCCCGAGGACGTCATCGAGGCGCACTCGCCCGCCGTCATGCCGTACCCAGGGCTGCGGGCAGAAGGTGCCGGCCGGCACGCGGCCGGTCAGCCTGGGGCGGTGCCGTACGAGGGGACCGGCGGTCAGGGCGGGACTGAGGTCCCGGCTCACCGCCGCGGTCACGCCGGGGATGCGACAGACCGCGCCCACCACGGCCCGGCGGAGCGCCGCACCGCGGTCCTGTCCGCCGGTCATGGCCCAGCCGACGGCGACCGCCACCCGGATCACATGGCGGGCGTGCGGCTTGCGCTCACGCTCGTAGGTGTCCAGCAGGTCCTCCGGTGCGCCCTCTCGGAGCACGCGGGCGAGCTTCCAGGTGAGGTTGTAGGCATCGCGCAGGCCCGCGCACAGACCCTGCCCGACGAAGGGCGGGGTGAGGTGGGCGGCGTCGCCCAGCAGGAAGACCCGTCCGCTGCGCCACCGGTCGGCGAGACGGGCCCGGAAGGTGTACTGCGCCTGCCGGATCACCTCGAAGTCGTCACCCCGCGAGGCCGGCAGGTCCACCCAGGGGGCGACCAGCTCGCGCAGGCGCTCCCATCCGTCCGGGCCGTCCAGGTTCTCGTCCTCGGCCAGCCGGAACTCCCAGCGGTAGCGGTCCCCGCTGACGCGCATGAAGGTGCCCGGCCGGGTGGGGCAGCAGATCTGTTCGGCGCCTTCCCAGGTACGCACCGGGCGGCTGGTGCGCACGTCGATGACCCGCCAGCTCTCCTCGAAGTGCAGGTCCTCCCAGTAGGTGCCGATGGCGTCACGGGTGAGACTGCCCGCACCGTCGCAGCCGAGGACGGCATCGGCCCACAGGTGCTCCGCCTCGTCACTGCCGTCGCGCCGGAGGGTGACCCGGACCGGACCCGTCGGATCGTCGGGGGCGACGGTGTTCTGCGTGTCGGACCGGGTGACGGACACGACCTCCACCCCGCTCCACAGCTCGCACTCCGGGCTGCGCGCCAAGGCGTCACGCAGCAGGCGTTCCAGCTCGGGCTGGTTGAACATGCTCAGCTGCGGGAAGCCGTGGAGTCCGTGCAGGGACCGCGGGAATTCGGTGATCACGCGACGCCGGGCGTCCAGCAGCCGCAGCCCGGGCGCCGGGCGGGCGAGGGCGGCGAATTCCTCGTGGACACCGACGCTCTGCAGGATCCGGCGGATCTCGTCGTCCACGACGACGGCGCGCGGCAGGGGGTAGATGTCCCGGTGGCGTTCGAGGACCAAGCTGGGCACTCCCTGCCGGGCGAGCAGGAGGGCGGCCATGACCCCCACGGGTCCGGCACCGATGATCACCACCGGTCTGCGGGATGCGGCCTTCATGGTGCGTCCGTGACGGGGGTCCGCTGCTCGCCGAGGTCGATCTGCCCGTCGGGGGTGGCGATGGTGGCGGTGATGAGGTCACCGTCGCGCAGGTAGAGGGGGTTCTTGGCCTGGCCCTTGAAGAACGCCTTCCACTTCATCGCGGGCGGCAGCAGCGCACTGATCTTCGCGACCGGCTTGGCCGGGGCCTTCAGGGCCGTGCCGCCGGGAGTTCCGGTCAGCAGCAGGTCGCCCGGGTCGAGGGTCTGGAAGCGGGCGAGCAGGGTGAGCGCCTGCGCGGGCCGTACGATCATGTCGGCCAGCGTGCGGTCCTGGCGCGACACGCCGTTGACCGACAGCCGCAGCCGCAGGTTCAGCAGGTGGGCGAAGTCCTCGGGCTCCAGCAGGGCCAGATACGGCCCCGTCGGCGTGAAGGTCGGATAGGACTTGCTCTCGTAGAACTGGGTCTTGGTCAGCTGGACGTCGCGGGCGCTGACGTCGTTGGTGAGGACGAGGCCGGCGACGTAGCGCGGCAGGTCCTGCTCCTCGACGACGGTGCCCACGGGCAGCGTCGCCCCCATGACGAGGCCGAGTTCCACCTCGTAGTCGAGGAACTTCACGTGCCCGGGGCGGACGATCCTCTCGTGCGGTCCGCTGACCGAGCCGGACGCCTTGCGGAAGAAGGTGGGCGGAATGTCGCCGGTGAAACCCGAATCCCTGGCGTGGCTGCGGTAGTTCACCATCTGGGCGACCACCCGGCACGGGGTGGTGACCGGAGGCAGCGCCACCAGGTCGGCCACGGGTGTGCCGCTCTCGGCGGAGGCAGCGGCCGCGCGGACCGCGTCCCGGTCGGCGAGCAGCTCCGCGGTGGTGACCGCCCTGGTCTCGACGCGGACGGCGCGCTCGTCCCGGACGACCCACCAGACTCCCCCACTCCCGGCTTCGCTCGAGCGGGAGGTGCCCCCGGTGGTGCGCAGAACGTTGGTGCTCATGAGCTCATCGCTTTCATCAGGCCCAGCAGGCGTGCGGGATCGAGTTCGTTGTCGCCGCGCAGGGCCGTCATGACCTCGCGCAGCTTGGCGGGAGAGGGGCTCGCGCCCAGGAAGTCGCGGGTGACCGGCGGGCCCCACTGGGCCAGGCCGCTCCCCGACATCGGGGCCCAGCCGGGCTCGACGTCGCAGGAGAACAGGTCGCCGTCGGCGAAGTGCTCCAGCATGAAGTGGTCGGGGTCGCGCCAGTAGTCGAAGAGCTGGCTGCCCTGGATGTGCCGGCCGATGCCCCAGCTGCGCCGGTAACCGCGTTCGGTGAGGTACTCCCCGCCGGCGGCGATCGCGTCGAGGTCGGTGACCTGGTAAGCGGAGTGGACATAGCCCGTACCGGGACCCAGGTGCAGGGCCAGCGTGTGGTGGTCCACGGCCACGCCGCCCTGGTCGCAGCGGATGAACGCCATGGTCGGACCGCGATCGCGCTGGCCGTCCAGGAACAGGAAGTCGGACACGATCAGGCCCAGCGTGTCCAGGTACCAGTCCAGGGTGCGGGAGAACACCCGTGTCTCCAGCACCACATGGCCCAGCCGCTGGATACGGGACGGCTCGCGGGGCGGCCGCTGGGTGGCGTTCGTACGACGGTGACCGGTACCGAAGTTGAGGATCAGCGGCTCCTGCTCGGGCAGCTCGGGCAGCTGCTCGGCGCAGTGCGCGACCCGGACCGGCAGGCCCGAGGGATCGAGCAGGGCGACCGACTGCCCACCGCCCGGTACGCCGATGTCCCGGACGGTACTGCCGGTGGCGCGGGCCAGCCGGTCCAGGTCGGCCCGCTCGGCCGCACGGAACGCCGGTCCGGTGAAGCGGGACGTACGCCCCTTGCGGATCACCATGCACGGCGAGCCGGCGAAGGTCCCGCGCAGCCACACCTCGCCTTCGGTGCGGGCGGCGATCGCGAAGCCGAAGTCACGGGCGAAGACCTCGGCCCGGTCCAGGTCGGGCTTCTCGAACTCGAGCCAGGCCAGGTCGGCCACCTTGATCACGGGGTTCCGGGAACGTCCGGGGTGCTCTCCGCGCAGGGCGCCCTCCTCACTGTGGAGGTCTTGGTGGGGCGTCTGGGGAGCGGCCCTGTCGACGGGCGTGTGGGACATCGTCGTCCTCCTGGCAGCATTGCTGTAATGAGGAAATCATCAACTTTGCCGTTACCCATCGTCAATAGGGTGGACCCAAATAATTGATGATCTCATCACTAATGGCAAACTGATCGCTACGGTTGGTACACTCCCCGCATGCCGACGTCAGCCCCGCCCAAGAACCGCTTCGAACGGCGCCGCGCCGAGACCCGTCAGGCGCTCATCCGTGCGGCCCGGCAGATCCTCGCGGAGACCGGGGACACCAGCGCCAGCATCCAGGCGATCGCCGAGCGCGCCGACGTCGGTTTCGGCTCCTTCTACAACCACTTCGAGTCGAAGACGGAGCTGTTCGACGCCGCGGTGACGGACGCACTGGAGGAGTTCGGCCAGGTCATCGACGAGCGGGTAGAGGGGATCGAGGACCCGGCCGAGCTGGTCGCGGCGGGCTTCCGGCTCACCGCCCGGATGGCCGACTCACACCCGGAACTCATGCGGATCCTGCGTGATCGCGGTCTGGCTCAGCTTCACTCAGAACGCGGGCTCGCCCCGAGGGCCCTGCGCGACCTGGAGCGCGGCATCGCCTCGGGCCGCTTCGTCTGCACCGACCCGACCACGGCGTTGTCCGCCCTGGGCGGGACCCTGCTGGCCCTCGTGGCGCTGAGGCTGGGCCGCCCCGACCTCGACGGCGACGAGGCCGCCTCGGACCTGGCCGAGATGGTCCTGCGCATGCTCGACGTCCCCCCGGACGACGCCCGCCAGGTCGCCCGGCATCCCCTGCCCGACCTCACCTGACCCCCGGTAAGCCGTGGCCGCGCCGGTGTCGGGGACCATCGGCACCCGTCCTCCCTGCCCGAGGGTGGCTTCCGGACGGCTCCTCGGCAGTCGTCAGCGGGCGAGGATGCGGCGGATCGGGTCGCCGTTCTTGTTCTCCAGCCGGCCGGCGGCTCGGCCGCGCCGGCGAGCGGGATGCGGTAGGTGACGAAACGCGCGACCGCGCTGGATGCGAACCCGATGTCGCTGTACCAGCACGTACCGAACCAGGACGCCGCGCTGTACGGCGTAGCCGCGCGCGTCGGCTCGCAGTCCCGCGCGAGAGAGCGCGAGGACCTTCCCTGGCAGAACCGCCTGCGCCAACTGGCTCCGGACGTCCGCGCCTTGGCATACCGGAAAGGCCGTGGGCGCCGGTGTCCCTCGAGCACCGGCGCCCACTCACCCCTTGCCCGGAGTGGCTTTGATGTCCCGCCGGACAGGCGTCAGGGGACGAGGATGAGGCGGATCGGGTCGCCGATCTTGTTCTCCAGTCGGTGGACCGCGTCGGCGGCGTCGGCGAGCGGGATGTGGTCGGTGATGGAGGGAGCCAGGTCGAGGCGGCCGTTGGAGGCCAGCCGCACCAGCTCGGAGACGGACTCGGGCGAGCCGCCGTAGTGCCCGCGGACCTGCTTCATCATGTAGTTGAAGGTCAGGCCCTCGGTGATGGTGAGTGGCCTGGGGGTGATGCCGACCAGGATCAGGGAGCCGCCCAGGCCGAGCACGGAGGCGGCCTGCTCGCGGACGGCGGGGACGCCGGCGCAGTCGAAGGCGAAGTCCAGGCCCTGTCCGGCCGTGGCGGCGCGGACCTGCTCGGTGAAGTCGGGGGCGGCCGGGTCCAGGGCCAGGTCCGCGCCGAAGGCCAGGGCGCGCTCGCGGGCGCCGGGCAGCGGGTCGATGGCGATGATCGGGGCGGCGCCGACCAGGCGGGCGAGGCGCACGTTGTGCGCGCCGACGCCGCCCACGCCCCAGACGCCGACGGACTGGGCGGGACGGACGCCCGCGGTGGTGACGACGGCGGCGTAGGGGGTGGACACAGCGTCGGGGATGATCGCGGCCTGGTCGAAGGGGAGGCTGTCGGGGATGGCGATGAGGGTGTCTTCGCGGGCGATGGTGTACTGGGCCCAGCCGCCGTCGTAGTCGATGCCGGCGGTGAGCATCCGGGTGCAGGGGCGGTGGCGAGCGCAGTTGGCGCACTGGCCGCAGGTCTTGCCGGCTTCCAGGGTGACGCGGGTGCCGACGGTCAGGCCGCGCCTGAGGTCGGGGCCGAGGGTGTGTATCACACCGGAGACCTCGTGGCCGACGGTGACCGTGTCGGAGGTGGCGAACTGCGGGACGAGAGAGCCGTCGAGCAGGTGGACGTCGGAGAGGCAGACGCCGGCGGCCTTGACCTCGATGAGGACCTCGCCCGGGCCGGGTACGGGGACGGGGACCTCTTCCACGGCGAACTTCCTGCTGTCCAGGTGGAAGCGTCCGGCGAGCATGGTGTCCATGGTGATCAGCTTTCTGTGAGCGTGCGCGGCACGTCCCGGCAGGTTCTGGCCGGTGGGTGCCGTGTGGTGTCCGGTGGGCTTGTGGTGGCCGGGAGGGGTGCGGGGCGGTGGGGACACCGCACCCCTCCCGGCGTCTGGGGGTCAGGCGAAGACGTCCTGCTGGTAGCGCTCGTCGGCCTCGAGCCGGGCGAGCCACTGCTGGGCGGTTTCGTCGTCGCCGCCGGTGTGCTCGCGGTAGATGGCGGCGAGGGCTTCGCGGACGGCGGGTGCCATGCGGCGGCCGTCACCGCAGACGTAGATGTACGCACCCGCCTCGATGGCCTGCCACACCGTGTCGGCGGCGTTGGCGAGGGCGTTCTGCACGAACCGGGCCGGGTGGCCGCTCACCGCGGAGTAGGCGGTGTGGACCTGGGCGATCCCGGCCTGCTCCCAGTCCTGCATCTCCCGCTGGTAGAAGTAGTCGTGCTCCGGGTGGCGGCAGCCGACGAAGACCTGCGACAGGCCCACCTCGGTGCCGTTGTCCTGCTGCGAGGCGCGCTCCTCCAGGAAGCCGCGCAGCGGTGCGATGCCGGTACCGGGGCCGATGAGGACCAGCGGCGTCGCCGGGTCGGCCGGCGGGGCGAACGTCGGGGAGGGCACGCGGACGTAGCCGTAGAAGACGTCACCGGGCTCGAGGCCGGCGATGTAGGAGGAGCAGGTGCCGCGGTACCGGCCGTCGCCGGACAGGGCCGGGCCTTCCAGCAGGCCCACGGTCAGGCGCACGTGGCGCGGGTTGGCCGGCGGGGCCGAGGAGATGGAGTAGAAGCGGGGACGGATCGGCCCCATCATCTCCAGGAACACCGCCAGCGGCAGCTCGACCGCCGGGAAACGCTCCAGCAGACCCAGCACCGAGACACGCTTGCCGAGGATCTCCTTCTGGTAGCGCTCTTCGGCTTCCTCGGTGTCGGCCGTGTAGGCCTGCAGCTGCGGCCGGGTCCACGGGCACTGGGTGTGCTCGGCCAGGGTACGCACCTGGGTGCGGGTGGCCACGTCCTGCAGCTCCAGGAACTCGGTGAGGAGCAGGCCCGCGGTGACCGCGGTGCCGACCGGCAGGTGGGTGCGGCCGCCGGCCGGCTGGTCCAGCCGCAGCACCTGGTCACGCTCCACCCCGAGCCGCGTCAGCGCGCGGTCGACCAGGATCGGCTCGTTCTTGGCGAAGACGGCCAGGTGGTTGCCGGTGTCGTAGGTGACACCCTCGGGCAGCTCGACGGTGATGGACTTCGCCGACGGGCGCGGTGGCTCGAGGCTGAAGTCCCACAGCCCGGTCGCGTCGGCCACGAGTTCCTCGTTGGCCACCACCGTGAGGGGGTGGGCCTGCTCGGAGACGATCGCGGGGCGCACATCCGCCTCGGTGAGCAGCTGGACCTGGTAGCGCGGGCCGCTCGCCTCGGAGGTGTCGGCGGCGTACTCCTCGGCCAGGGTGGTCCACAGGGTGTCCATCCAGCGGGAGGCCATGCCGTCGAAGTCACCGGCGGCGTCGGCGATGCCGCGCTCGATGACGGGGGTGGCCCCGGCGGCCAGCAGGGCTTCGTCGATCCGCGTGGGGAAGGCCTGGTAGGTCGCCACCCACTGGGTGTTGCCGGCGCCCAGCAGCGCGTACCGCACGTTCGACAGCGAACCCTCGGGCAGTCCGGCGGCGATCAGCTCGTCGAAACGCTGCGCGTTGTCCGGGGCCTTGCCGTTGTAGCTGGCGGCGACGACCACGAGCAGGCCCTCGGTGGGCAGGTCGTCGCCCAGCTCGTCCAGACTCGTCAGCGTGGTGCCGAAGCCGGAACGCTCGCTGCGGTCGGCGATCGTGCGCGCCAGGTCCTCACACGAGCCCAGGCTGGAACCGTAGGCGACGGTCAGATTCACCCCGACACCGCTGACCGCGGCCTGCGCCCGCGTGTCGTCGCTCTGCACGTCCGCGACGCCGAACACGGTCCGCTCGTGCTCCTGACGGGTCCGCACCTTCAACTCGAAGTTGCCGGGCTTGCGCGTCAGCGCCTCCTTGACGTCCATCGTGTAGTCGCTGGTGTCGGAGAACTTGAACCTCTGCAGCACCAGCGCGAGGGCGAGGCGGGCTTCGGTGAGCGCGAACTGCCGGCCGATGCAGGCACGCAGGCCGTTGCCGAACGGCTTGTAGGCGTGCGGGTGGTGCTGGGCGCGGTTCTCCGGCAGCCACCGGTTGATGTCGAACTCCTCCGGCCGCTCCCACGCCTTGGGGTGGGTGTGCAGCGGGCCTTCGAGGATGTTGACCCGCGTGCCCTTCTTCAGCTCGTAGTGGCCGCCGATGACGGTGTCCTCCAGCGGAGCCTTGCCGAATGCCGGGATGGGAGCCCACAGACGCAGGGTCTCGTCCAGGATCCGCGGGATGACGTCCAGCTGCATGATCGTGTCGTAGTCCGGGACGGTGTCGCCGGGCAGCAGGCGGTCCACCTCGGCGTAGGCCTGGGCCAGCACGTGCGGGTTGCGCATCAGTGAGTACGTGGCGAACGACAGCAGGCCGCTGGTGGTCTCGTGACCGGCGATCAGGAACGTCAGCACCTGGTCGCGGACGTTGTCGTCGGCCAGCAGCTTGCCGGTGTCCGGGTCGGTGGCCTGAAGCATCAGACCCAGCAGGTCCTCCTCACCGGTGCCCTTCCCCTCGCGGCGCTCCTTGATCACGCTCTCTACCAGGTCCTGCATCTGCCGGATGTTGGCGCGGTACTTCTTGTCGTCCGCCTTGCGGAGCTTGGTCATCACCGGCAGCTCCTGGGAGCGCCGAAGCGACTCGATCAGCGACTCCAGCAGCGCGTTGAGGAACGGGTGCAGATCCTCCTTGTCGAAGGAGCGGAACCGGTAGCCGAACCCCGACAAGGCGATGGTGTCCAGCGTCAGGCGGGTGTAGTCGTCGGTGATCCGGACCGGCCGGCCCTCCCGGCGCTCCCACTTGCCCACCAGGTTCTGGGCGATCTCCAGCATCTGGCCGTAGTAGGCCTTCATGGCCCGCTGGCTGAACGCCGGAAGCAGGACACGGTGCGCCATGCCCCATTCCTCTTCGTGCTGGTGGGCCGTGAACAGGCCCGCGCCGGCGAAGTCCCGGACGTGGTGCAGCGGCGTCTTCTCGATCTGCTTGAAGAAGCGTGTCTCGTCGGAAACCTCGGCCACCAGGTCCGGGTCGTAGACGAAGACCTGCTCGATACCGGCGATGTCCATGCCGTAGATGCCCTCGGGGAACTGCTTGGACAGCTCGCCGAAGTACTCCACCGGGTTGGTGGCGGGGATCTGCGGCGTGTGGCCGAGGAGGGGGATCCCGCGCGGAGACCGGATGGGGCGAAGGTCGTTCGCGGAGTGCGTGGTCATGGCTCGCTCCTTTGTGTGGAGAGGGGGAAGGGCAAGGGCGCCGGTCAGTGCCGCACTGTACGACAGAAACATACGTCGTATGGAAATGGAACCGTACAGCGTATGGAAAGTAGATCGCAAACCTGAGGGTGAGAGCGAGTGCTGCGATTGGTAGCAGTTCCGTACAATGTACGGAACTGCTACCATACGGGGTATGGAAAAGGTGAGGCGTCCCCCGCGGGGAACCAGGAAGAGAGACGTGCCTCTGACCGAGGCCGGGATCTACGCTGCCGCGCTGCGGCTCATCGACGCGGACGGGGTCGAGGCGCTCACCATGCGCAAACTCGCCACCGCGCTCGACGCGAACCCGATGTCGCTGTACCACCACGTGCCGAACAAGGAAGCCGTGCTGCGCGGCGTGACGAGAACGGTCGGCGCCCGGTTCCGCACCGTGACACTGGAGAACGCCCCCTGGCAGGACCGTATCCGTCTGCTCGCCACGGACTTCCGGGCGCTGGCGCACCGTCACCCCAAGCTGCTGACCTACTCGTTCAGCCACCAGCCGGACTTCATCCAGCCCGACGACCCGTTCTGGAGTGCGCTCGCCGCGATCGTGGCGGCTGCCGGCGTGCCGCGGTCAGAGGTCCCGGAGATCGCCGCGCTGATCGTCGCCGTCGTCATCGGTGTCCTCACCGCCGAACTCAACGGCTCGCTCCACCAGTGGTCGAACCTCAGGCCCCCCCGCCCTGATGCCGGCGAGGACCGGCCGGCGGACGCAGGCCCCGACCCGACGGATGCAGGCACCACAGGCCCTGATCAGGACCGCATGTTCCGCCTCGCGATGGACACCCTGATCACGGGCTTGGAAAGCCGGCTCACCGCCGGTGGCAGCCAGGACGCCGGCCACCGTTGAGTCCGTGTCCTGGGCTTGATCAGGACATGAACTCCTCGCCAGGGCCTACGTACGGGCTCAGGAAATGACCTCGGGTGAACCTGGAGGGGTACGGGTAGGGGAAGTTTCCGGTGCTGCCGACGGGGCGCACGGTGACGATCGGGACACTGCCGGCCGCCGTGGCCTCGAATGTCCCTCGACAGCCACAGCCGCATCGGCATCGGCATCGGCAAGCCTGTGTGTGTGCGCGGTACCTTCCCGGTGGACCCTTCGGCTCCGCTCTCACCCTCCGTTCCGCGCCGAGGTGGCCTGGCGCGGTAGCCATACCCGGCCGCTCGCGCCGCATCCGGCCGCGGGTTCCGTGAGGCGGTGCGTCACGTAGAGGCGTACCGCTTCGTACATCCGGTAGCGGATCTGGCCGTCGCCGTCGACGCGGCTGATGTGGATCACCTGCCGGTAGAGCAGTTCGTCGAGGAGTTCCAGTGCCAGGTCTCTTGACGGTGCGATCCGGGGCAGGGCGTCGTCGGCCCCGAAGTCGTCCGGCGCACTGGCGAGTTGGCGCAGCGCCGCCCGGACGGAAGGTGGCAGGGAGCGGTGGTGGGCCGCCACGCTCGCCCGCAGTGACAGATCTCCGACGCGCAGTGCGGAAAGGCGGTCCTGTTCGAACAGCAGGCGGCCGGCCAGGTCGCGCGGTGAGCGGTGCGGGCGCGCGGAGAGCCACAGCCCGGCGATGTACACGGCCAACGGCAGCCCCGCGCAGGACTGCAGGATGCCGAGCGTGGCCGAACGGTCCGCGTGGACGCGGTCGACGCCCACCAGGTCCTCCAGAACCGCCTGGGCGCCCGACTGGCTCAAAGGACCGATGCGGTGCCCGAACTGCGCCGGCAGCGCGGGGAGTTCGCGGCGCGCGGCGACCAGCACCGCACTGCGGACGTCCTCCACCAGCAGCGGCCTGATCTGGGCCTCGCTGTCGGCGTTGTCGAGGACCACGAGGACGTGTCGTCTGCTGAGGACGTCCCGCAGTCGCGCTCCCGCCTCCTCGGGATGGTCGGCGGCGGGCACACCACCGAGCGAACGCAGTATGCGGCGGACGAGGGTGTCCGGTGTGAGTGGTGGGGAGGGGTGGGGATGCAGGTCGACGTAGACCTGTCCGTCCGGGAACTGGTCCCGTACGCCGTGCGCGGTCTGCAGGATCAGCGAGGTCTTGCCCGAACCGGGGGGCCCGACCACGATCGCCGGTCGTGGGTGGTCGCGTTGCCCTCTCGTCGTGACGAGGCTTTGCAGGGAGGCGATGAGCCGCTCCCTTTCGACAAGGCGGTTGCGTGGCGCGGCGGGAAGTTCCGCGGGCGGGAGGCGGGGCGGCGATGCGGGGTGGTGGTCGGCGTGGGGCTTGCCCAGCAGCCGTTGCGCCGAGCCGGGTGACAGTCCGAGTGCTTCGGCGAGCAGGAGCAGTGACTGTTTGCGGGGGCGCGAGGTGCGGCCGGTCTCGAGGTTGCGGATGGCCCGCACACTGAGGCCGGAGCGCTCCGCGAGGTCTGCCTGCGTGAGGCAGGCGGCCTCGCGTGCGGTGACCAGTGCCGTCGCCTGCGTGTCCGACGTGGAGGTTTCCGTCACGACAAGTCCATCTCGTTGTTCTGGCTGCTGTGTGCGGGAGGGCGGCGACGACTGCGAACGTGCGTGCCGACGGACGTCGTAGAGGGGGGCGTGCGTTCGGTGCGGTCGGGAGGCCGCCGTGTCATAGGCCGCCGCGGGAAGGCTCCGGCAGGGTGAGGCGGGACCGGGGACCTGCGACCGGGGACCCTGGCGCCTGTGGGGGCGACGGGCCGGGTCCGCGACATGATGTTCTGCGCGGTGGAGATCCGCTACGGCGTTCAGTCCGCCGGAGGCTTGAGGTTGACCACGAACTTGTAGCGGGAGCCGCGGTACACGGAGCGGACCCATTCCACCGGCGCGCCCTGGGCGTCCTGCGAGTGACGGCACAGCAGCAGCACGGGATGGCCGACCTCCGTGGCGAGGAGTTCGGCGTCGCGGGGCGTGGCCAGGGACGTCTCGATGGCCTCCTCGGCCTCGGCGAGGTGTACGCCGTAGACCTCGGCGAGTGCGGTGTACAGCGAGGTGTGCATGGCGAGCGACGCAGACAGGCCGGGGAATCGCCGGGCGGAGAGGTGGGTGGTCTCGATCGCCATGGGTTCGCCGCTGGCCAGCCGCAGCCGTTCGATGCGCAGCACGTCGGCGCCGACATCGATGTCAAGCAACCGGGCCAGTCGCTCGTCGGCCTCGATGTGACGGATGTCCAGGGTCCGGGACGCGGGGGCGAGGCCCTGGGCGTGCATGTCCTCGGTGTGAGAGGTGAGACGCAGGGTGCGGGAGAGCTTGGGCCGGGCGACGAATGTGCCCTTTCCCTGCATACGGTCCAGGCGGCCTTCGCCCACGAGTTCCTGCAGGGCGCGTCGGATGGTGGTGCGCGAGGTGTCCAGTTCGAGGGCGAGTAATCGCTCGGCCGGCATCCGCGCACCGGGCGTCCGCGACTCCGTCATCTGCAGGACTCGCTGCTTGATGCGGTAGTACTTCGGCACTCGCGCGCTGCGACCGGGCACCCGCGTGTCGTCGTGGGCGCTGCTGACATCGGTGGTCATGGCCTGCCTTCCCGGCTGTGTCGCCGGGTTCCCGTTATAGACCCGCACCCGCCCTTTGGTCTAGTCCAAACGAGGCGTGTCGTCCCGGCCCGAGGCACATGCCGCCCACCCTGGGCCACCCAACCGCGTTTTACGGGGCCCGTCTTGACGCTTCCAAAAGTCTAGGCCAAGCTCCCCGAGGCAGGTCTGTACGAGTAAGCGGTCGGTCACGCCGTGTGCGGCGGCGCCGTGCGGCGACCGCCGTCGTGGACGTGCGCCGACGGCGTCCCGGGGGGAAGGAGGTCGTGCGACGCGCCGTACATGACGGCGTACACGTGCCGTTCGCGCGTCCTGCCCCCGATCCTGTGCCGCTCTGCTCGACCGACTCACCGACGGCCTGCCCGACGGCGCCGAAAGGGAACACGCCCAGATGACCACGTTCGCCACCCGCAACGACACCCTCACCCGTGACGCCCTCGCGGTACTGCAGCCGGGGTTCGCCGGCACGACCGCACCGGACTGGGTGCGGCGCCGCGTCGGCGAAGGGCTGGCCTCCGTCGCCCTGTTCGGCCGCAACGTCGTCACGCACGAGCAAGTCGCCGACCTCACCGCCCGGTTGCGGGCCGAACGGGACGATCTGCTGGTGGCCATCGACGAGGAGAGCGGCGACGTCACGCGTCTGGACGTCCGTACCGGTTCCGCGTTCCCCGGCAACCACGCCCTGGGCGCTGTCGACGAGCCCGACCTCACCCGCCGCGTCGCCCGCGAGCTGGGCCGCCGCCTCGGCGCATGCGGCGTCGACTTCGACTGGGCGCCCTCCGCGGACGTCAACGCCAATCCCGACAACCCGGTCATCGGCGTCCGCTCCTTCGGCGCGGACACCGACCTGGTGGCCCGGCACACCGCCGCCTACGTCCGGGGCCTGCAGTCCACCGGCGTCGCCGCCTGCACCAAGCACTTCCCCGGCCACGGCGACACCAACGTCGACTCCCACCACGCGGTGCCGCGCATCGACGTCGACACCGACACGCTGTACGGCCGTGAACTGGTTCCGTTCCGCGCGGCCATCGAGGCCGGCACGCGCGCCGTCATGAGCGCCCACATCCTCGTCCCGGCCCTGGACCCGGACCGCCCGGGGACTCTCTCCCGCCGTATCCTCACCGACCTGCTGCGCGGCGAACTCGGCTATGACGGACTGATCGTCACGGACGGCATGGAGATGCGGGCGATCTCGGAGGCGTACGGCCTGGAACACGGCGTCGTGCTCGCGATAGCGGCGGGTGCCGACGCGATCTGCGTGGGCGGTGGACTGTGCGACGAGGGGACGGTGCTGGGCCTCCGGGACTCGCTGGTCGCCGCCGTCCGCTCCGGCGAACTCCCGGAGGAGCGGCTCGCCGACGCCGCCGCCCGGGTGCGGAGTCTGGCGCGGTGGACGGCCGACGCGCGGCGGGGCGGAGCGGCGCGGGTGGCGGCCGACCCGGAGATCGGGCTGGTGGCGGCGCGCCGTGCGCTGGTCGTACGGCGCGCGGGAGCCGCCTCTCCGATCGAGCAGCCCGTGTACGTGGCGACGCTGAATCCGGCCGCGAACATCGCCGTCGGCGACGCGACGCCGTGGGGTGTGGGCCTCGAACTGGAGCGTCTGCTGCCGGGCACCACGAGCGGGTCCTTCACCGGCTCCGACGCGGGTGCGGCGGCGCTGGCGGCAGCGGGCGGCCGTCGCATGGTGGCGGTGGTCCGCGACGAGCACCGGCACGACTGGATGCGAGCGGCCCTGGACGTCCTCCTCGCCGCTCGCCCCGACACGATCGTGGTGGAGATGGGCGTACCGCAGGCCCCGCCGCGAGGCGCCGTCTACCTCGCCACGTACGGCGCCGCCCGCGTCTGCGGTGTGGCGGCGGCCGAGCGGATCGTCGCGGGTTGACGTGGGCAGGCGCGGGCGGTGGCGTGCAGGTGCGGGCTGACGTGGGCGGTCGCTTGCAGGTGCGGGCGGTCGCGGGCTGACGTACGGCGCAGGGGCCGTCACGCGCTGACATCGGTGGGCCGCGACCACCGGCAGTTGGGCGGCACTTGGCGGCAGTTTCGGGGCCAACGGGTTGACCCTGTCCAGTGGTCTAGGCCAGCTTGAGGGAGCCTCAGTCCGATGCCCGAAAGCGACTGAGAGCCGGCCACTCGGCCCCTGAACTGCTCTCGCCCCTGGAGTGATCGCATGTCGACACCCGCCCCCTACCTGCATCGCGCCGCATCCGAACGCCCCTACTTCAGCGCGGACGCCGAGACCTACCTCGCGCCGACGCCGCTGCGAGACCTCTCCACGGCGCGTCCGTTACGTGTGCTGTCCCAGGACGACCTCGCGTTCTGGCAGACCTACGGCTACGTCGTCGTCCGCGACGCCATCTCGCCCGGTGCGGCCAAGAGTCTCCTCGAGTTCACGTGGGAGTTCCAGGGCCTCGACCCGGACCGCCCCGAAACCTGGTACCAGGAACGCGAGTTCCGCTCGGACCTGGACCGCGACCTGCATGTGTACGGCTTCGTCGAGGCGTACCACCACCAGCTTCTCTGGGACAGCCGGCAGACGGAGCGCGTCCACGAGGCCTTCGCCGACGTGTGGGACTGCGAGGAGCTGTGGGTCACGCTGGACCGGCTCAACCTCAACCCGCCCAACCGGGGCAGCCGTTCACGCTCCCTCATCGAGGCCACCGACGAGGGCTTCGACATCGAGCTGCACTGGGACGTGGACACCACGCTCGGCGTGCTGCCGCAGCGGGTGCAGGGCATCATCGCCCTCAACGACACCCAGCCGGAACTCGGCGGATTCCAGTGCGCGCCGGAACTCTTCCGGCGCTTCGAGGAGTGGAAGCTCACCCAGCCGGCCGACCGTGACCCCATCCGGCCCGCGATCGACCGCGCCGAGTTCCCCGTGGTGCGCCCAGATCTGCAGGCCGGCGACCTGTTGATCTTCAACGGGCTGCTGGCCCACGGTGTTGCGCCCAACCTCTCCGACAACGGTGTCCGCGCGGTCCAGTACCTGTCGATGATGCCCGCGCTCACCGAACACGAGGAACTGCGCGCCTCCCGCGTCGAGTCCTGGCGGACGCTCAGCACCCCTGACTGGAACGCGACCCTGCTCGGCGACGCGACACTGCACGAATCGCTCAGGTACGGGCCCGCCACGCTCAACGACCTGGGCAGGAAACTCCTGGGACTGGATCCCTGGACCGGACGGAAGAGCGCCCGGTGAACCGAGAATCCGCCGTCGACCGCATCTGCCTGGCCCTTCCCACGAACAGGGCGTGCTCCGCCGCCCTCGCCGCGGTCGCCGCGGAGGCGGTGTACGCGACCCGCCGCTTCGGCGTCGAGGTGCACCTCCTCGTCCTCGACTCCTCCGACTCCGAGACCAGGTCCGAACACGCCCGTGTCCTCGGCGGGTTGCCCGCGACGCCGAACGTCGTCGTGCACCATCTCGACGAGGAGCGCCAGCGCGGCATCCTGCGAGCCGTGATCCGTGAGGCCGGCCCGGCCGAGCCGGACCTGCTCCTCGGTCTTCTGCTGCCGGACGCCGTCTCCTACGGATCCTGCACGAACCGCGCCTTCCTGATCGCCGCCGCCCTCGGCTGCCGGTCCGTGCACCGCAGGGACTCCGACAGCGCCTACCAAGTCCTCGACGGCGAGCCGGTGTTCCCCATTCACCACGAGCTCGCATCCCTGGGCAAGCGCGCCTGTGACGCGTCGGCCCAGGTGTCCGAGACGGACCTCGACCCCGCCCACGCCCATCGCCCCGTGTCCATGGTCGGCTCCTCCTTCGTCGGCGAACCGTCGGTGGACATCGACGAGATCCGGCGGCTGGACGAGGGCATCTACCACGACGTCGTGAGCCTGTGGGCGCCCGGCGACTGGTCGGAGGAGCAGAAGACACAACTCGTGGAGGAGTCCTTCAGGGGCGCCGGCACCGCACGCTTCACCAGGGACCACTCGGTGCTGACCCTGGTCGACCCGATGCGGGTGGACATGTGCAACATCAGCTTCGCCCACGAGGTGTACGAGCGGATGCCGCTGCCGCCGGCGACCGACACCATCGGCAGCGACTACTTCCTCATCCACCTGGTCCACGACGCCGCTCTGCCGGGTGTGCTGCACAACCGCCACATCGAGAACTTCCACACCCCGGAACGACGCACCGACGCCGGCTTCACGGCCTACCAGACGCGGTTCGTGAAGTTCCTGCTGTCGATGCTCTACTTCCACTTCGTCTACGACCGGATGGCCACGGCGGGCCCCGCACTGCTCGACGACCAGCAGCAGGTCCGGCCCGCCACCGTCGTCGGCCTCCTGCGTGCCGGCACCGGCCTGGACCGCACCGAGAACCTGTGGCGACTGGAGCGCGTCGGCATCTCGTACCGCAAACTCGGCGGCAGATACGCGGCGTTCGCCGACCTCCTGACCGCACACCGTGACCGGCTCCTGGACGAGGCGCAGAGCGACATCGAGGACTTCGCCCTGCTGATCGAGGCCTGGAGCCCGCTGATGCGCGCGGCCCGGGACCACGGGATCGGGAGCGCGAGCGGGTGAGCACGGACAAGGACGCGCGACTGTCGGCCGCGCTGAGCGCCGCCTCGACGGACCGCATCGTCTTCGATCTCACGGGGATCGAGGGCCAGTACGAGCGGTTGCTGCACGAACTGCCGGGCGTCGATGTCCGCTTCGCGATGAAGGCCTGTCCCGTCGACGAGGTCCTCACGTGCCTCGCGGACCGGGGCGCCGGATTCGACGCGGCGAGCCCCACCGAGATCAGACAGGCGCTGCGCACCGGGGTGCCCGTGGAACGCGTCCACTACGGCAACACCGTCAAGTCCGACGCCACCATCGCCGAGGCCCACCAGCTCGGCGTGCGGACCTTCGCCACCGACAGCGTCCAGGATGTGACGGCGATCGCGGCCCACGCACCCGGCTCCCGTGTGTTCTGCCGACTCTCCACCAGCGGGGACGGAGCTCTGTGGGGCCTGAGCGTCAAGTTCGGCTGCTCGCAGGACGACGCGGTGCGCGTGCTGATCGCGGCGCGGGCCGCCGGTCTGACCCCGGCCGGGCTGTCGGTCCACGTCGGCTCGCAGCAGATGACCTGCGAGGCCTGGCGGCAGGTCCTCGACTCCCTCGCCGACACGCTCGTGGCACTGCGCGAGCGGGGGATCACGCCGGACCACATCAACCTCGGGGGCGGCCTGCCCGCATCGGGCTACCTCGACCGGTACGGCGCACGGCTGGAACCACCGCTGGACAAGATGTTCGCGGTCATCCGCGACGGAATGGAACAGTTGCGGGCCGTCAACCGCGCACCGCTGGACTTCGTCATGGAACCGGGTCGCCATCTGGTGGCCGACCACGGCGCCATCCGGGCACACGTGTACCGGCTCACCACGCGCCGACAGCCCGACGGCGAACGCGCCCACTGGCTGTATCTGAGCAGCGGCAAGTTCAACGGCCTGTACGAAATGGACCAGTTGAGCTACCGGCTCGTCTTCCCCGGCCACTCCGGCGGCAGCCAGGTGCGCGCGGTCGTCGCTGGCCCGACGTGCGACAGCGACGACGCGTACGGGTCCGGACACCATCCCGTGCCCGTGCCCGAGGCCGTCACCTCCGGCGATCCGGTCTGGATCCTGTCCGCCGGCGCCTACGCCACCAGCTACATGACCCAGGGCTTCAACGGGTTCCAACCGCTCCCGTACGCGTGCGTCCGAGACACCGTCCCCCTCACGGGGACCGCCATGACAGAGGGGAAGTAGGTGGGCCGCGACATGTGCGTTCGCCCCATACGTGACAGTGACTGGCCGGACATCGCCGCGCTCGAAGCCGTCGCCTACACGGGCAGTTCACTCGCCGAAGGACGCGCGAGGCTGCGATCGCGGGGGCGTGCGTCACCGGCCACCTGCTTCGTCCTGGACCTCGACGAACGCGTCACGGGCTATGTCCTCGCCCTGCCCTACCCGATGTTCCGCTCCCCCGACCTGGCCCGCGCCGAACAACCCGCCGTCCGCTCACGGAACCTGCACCTGCACGACATGGTCATCGCGCCCGAACAGCGCGGGAGAGGACTCGGGAGCACACTGCTGCGCCATCTCACCCGTACGGCCGGGTCGGCGTACGAACACATCTCCCTGATCGCCGTCGAAGGGAAGGCGACGTTCTGGGCGTCCCGTGGGTTCCGGGTCCACGAGGGAATCGTGGTCCCACCCGACTACGGCGACAACGCCGTGTACATGTCCCGGGCCCTGTCCGCAGACCCCAGCAGTGGTTCGAGGAAGGTGGACGGACTCCCATGCCCCGTGTCCTAGACGACTTCAGGCGCGCGCAGTTGGCGATCGCCGCCCTCTTCTGCTTCCTCGGCTTCCAGTACGCCACCTGGGCCTCCCGCCTGCCCGCACTCAAAACCCGGCTGGGCCTGAGCGAAACCGAGGTGGGCCTGCTCCTGATGGCCTGCGGCGCCGGGGCGGCGGCTTCCTTCCCCCTCGTCGCGTACCTGATGAAGCGCCTGGGCTCCAGATCCCTGTCCCTGGTGTCCGCGCTGTGCCTGGTCCTCATCCTGCTCGGGCTGTCCGCAGCGCCGAACTACCCGGTGGCCCTGTTGGTCATCTGCGCCGACGGTGTGGCCGTCGCCTGCCTCAACGTCGCCATGAACGCGCAAGGTGCCGCGCTGGAGACCGCCCATCAGCGCACGGCGATGACCCAGCTGCACGCGACGTTCAGCGGCGGGTCGTTCGCCGCGGCTCTTGTGGCATCCGGCATGAACACGGTGACGTCGGCTGTCGCCCCGCACTTCGCGACGGCGGCCGTCCTGCTCCTTCTGCTGCTCGCCTACGCCAGACCGCGCCTGCTGGCCGACCAGCGGCCACAGCCCGCCGCCGAGCAGAAGGGCAACCGCCGTCGCCGCGGGCTGACCCTGGCTTCCCGGGTCACCCTGTGGCTGGGCTGCGCCATGGTCTTCGGCACGGTCACCGAAGGCGCCATGAACGACTGGTCGGCGCTCTACATGAAGGACGTCGCCGACGCGCCGGACCGACTGGCCCCCCTGGGTATCGCGGTCGTCTCGGTCATGATGGTCGTGGCCCGTCTCCTCGGCGACGGATGGCGCAGCCGCTGGGGCGACGCCCGTGTCGTCCGTGTGGGCAGTGCGGTGGCCGGCACGGGACTGGCCCTGGCGCTGCTGGCGGGCGGCGTGGTGCCCGCGCTCATCGGATTCGCCTGCGTGGGCCTGGGCATCGCCGCCGTCACGCCCTGCCTCTACGTCGCCGCAGCGGCTCAGGGCTCCGACGCGCTCGCCCTGGTCGCCACCATGGGCACCATCGGCCTCCTGGCAGGTCCGGCCGTCATCGGCTTCGTCGCCGGCGCCGGCAGCCTGAGCTGGGGCATGGCCGTCGTAGCCGGATCCGCGGTCGTCGTATCGATCTGCGCCACGCGCATCCGCTGGAACACGGCACGGGAGGCCGTCACTTCATGACCCGCCGCGACACGCCCCCTCGGAGGTGTTCGGACGCGCACCGTGCCCCGCGTTCGTGCTGTCAGTGGTGACCCGTACTGTGCCGGCATGGGCTATGACGTGCACATCACCCGGCATCCGTGGTGGGACGAAGAGGGCGAGCCGATCACGACGGAGGAGTGGGAAGCGGTGGTCGCGGCCGACGCCGAACTGGAGATGGTCCAAGTCGCCAGGGCTGCTCCGCGCGGCCAGGACGTGGTGTTGGAGTACCGCAACAGGTGGCTGGCACAGATGGCCACCCATCCCCGCCTGGACACCCATGGCGCCTGGTTGGACTGGCGCAACGGTCGCGTCGTGGTGAAGAACCCGGACGAGATCCTGATCCGGAAGATGCGGGAGATCGCCGCGATACTGGGAGCGCGCGTGCAGGGCGACGACGGCGAGTACTACGGCGAGTAACGCGTAGATGCCGTCGGTCACTTCTGAGCGCGCATGGCACCTTCTGCGGGGCTGGACGGACAGGCCAGGACTGGTCGCCCGCCGGCGTCACACCCAGCCCGCCTGCACGGGCGTGCGGGCCGGTGCGGTGGAGCGGGTGTTCGTGGTCATGGGCCTGTCTCCTTCGTCCCCCGGCCGGGCCGAGGGCACAGACGTCGTCGGGCCGCTGGTGGGGGGGCCCCCCCAGGGGGGGGGGTGTTTCCCCCCCGGGGGGGGGCCCCCCCCCCTGGCGCCGGGTAGCGCCGCCGGGGTCAGGCGCCGACCCGCACGGTGAACCGCACCGGGTTGTCGTCGTGCGCCGCGCCGGAGACGTCGGGCTCCCCGTCCGGGCGCACGTCGTCGTAGGGGAAGGCGTACCCGATGGGGGAGCTGGCGTGGACCACGCGCGACCAGTGGTTGGTGACCGGGTCGCGGTAGTAGTCGGCCGCGCCGCCGCCCGGCTGGTCCGGGTGGGTCAGCAGGGTGCTGCGGTTGAAGCCGGCGGCTAGCCGGGCCAGCAGCCCCTTCTTCTCGTCCGAGTCGTCCGGGTTGTTGGTGAACGGGCCGTGGTCGCAGGTGAAGATGTCCCGCGAGACGGGCCGGACGAACTCGTGGCCGCCGTTGAAGGTCAGCACGTCACCTCGGACCCGGCCGGTGAAGACGCCCCGGCCGCCCTGGAGGTCGATCTTCAGGTCCTCGCCCGCGTACTTCTCCCAGACCTGGTCGATGTACGGCTCCCAGACGTCCCTGAACGGCATCTTGTCCGGCTCGCCGAACCACGGCGCCATGATGGCCTGCGGCGAGACCACCCGGAGCACCTTGCCGTCGTCACCGCGGATGACCAGCTGGTCCCAGGGCTGTCCGTCGGCCTGGGCCTGCGCCTCCAGGTCGGCGGCGATCCGGTCCACGGCGCCGTCGGGCATCGGGGCGACGTCGTGCGTCCCGTCGCCCTCCAGGGTGATGCCGATCGGCA